>CAYMDD010000199.1:0-3819 GCA_964389045.1 uncultured Rickettsiales bacterium | reverse complement strand
TGATAAGGGAGTGGACGGTGGACAGTGGGCAGTGAGCGGCGAAATGCTTTCCGTCCACCGTCCACCGTCCACCGTCCACTATTCACAATGGCCATGGAACTCGCTCTCCGCGCTTGTCTTAAGCCCCGGCGTGCCGCTCTATTTCCCGCAGCCGCATGCCGTGGTGGAAATGGCAAGGAAGCATGGCGTGCGCATCACCGGCGAGGTGGAGCTGCTGTGGGAAACCTGCCCCGACGCCACCTATATCGGCATCACCGGCACCAACGGCAAATCCACCACCACGTCGCTGATTGCGCATATCCTGAAGGAAGCGGGCAGGGAGGTGGAAGTGGGCGGCAATCTCGGCACGCCCGCGCTAGCCTTAAAGCGTTTGATGAAGAATGGGATATATGTAATTGAAATGTCATCGTATCAACTCGATCTGATCGAGCATGCACGGTTCAACGTGGCCGTGCTGTTGAATATCACTCCCGACCATCTCGACCGGCACGGGGACATGGAAGGGTATGTCAAAGCCAAATCGCGCATCTTTATGAACATGCGCGACGGCGACACGGCGGTGGTGGCGGTGGATGACGGGTACACGAAAGAGATGGTTGCGCGCTGGCCGTCGGTCGCCGGTCGTGCGCAGAGCATAATCCCAGTATCCGCGCATACGCCGCTGCAGCAAAGCATCTATGTCACGCAAGCGGTCATCCATGACGCTGCAACGACTGGCGATATTTCCGCCGTTCCCACTCTCCAGGGTCGCCACAACTGGCAGAACGCCGCCTGCGCCTATGCGGCGGCAAAAGCGGTGGGCGTGGAACCGGCGGCGATTTTCAACGGCATACGAACCTTCCCCGGCCTGGCGCACCGCATGGAGCGGGTGGCGGAGATCGGCGGCGTGCTGTTCGTCAACGACAGCAAGGCCACCAACGCCGAAGCGACCGCCAATGCGCTGGCGGCGTACGACGACATCTACTGGATCCTGGGCGGCAAAGCCAAGGTGGGCGGCATCGAAACCTTAAAAGAATTTTTCCCCAAAATCCGCCACGCGTTTCTTATCGGCGAAGCGGCGGAAGAGTTTGCGCGCACGCTTGTAGGAAAAGTGCCTTATACCCGATCGGGGACGCTGGAACAGGCGGTGAAGGATATGAAAGTCGTCATCCCCGCCTTGCGCGGGGATCTGGAGCCGGGCGCCAAGCCACTTGAGGTCCCCGCCTGCGCGGGGATGACACATGCGGTTGTCCTCCTCTCGCCCGCCAGCGCGTCGTTCGACCAGTTCAAAAGCTTCGAGCACCGGGGCGAGTGTTTTCGTGAGCTGGCAGGCAAGTTGGCGGTTGACAGGCAGCGGCGGCAGACATCTAACTAAAGGTTACTTTTTCATCGGCGAATCCCATGCCCCTTGACCGTACGAATACATCTCCTTTAGGCCGCTGGTGGTGGACCGTAGACCGCCCGGCGTTCTTTGCGTTGTTCGGGCTGATTATCCTGGGTACGGTGATGGTGACGGCGGCTTCCCCGCCGGTGGCGAACCGCATCGGCCTGCCGCCGTTTTATTTCGTGCACCGGCACCAGATTTTCCTTGGACTTGCATTTTTCGTGATGCTGGCCGTGTCCCTGCTGCCACCGGTGGCGGTGCGGCGGCTGGGGGTAGTGGGTTTCGCCGTCAGCGTGTTTCTGATGATGCTGGTGCCGTTTATCGGCACGGAAACCAAGGGCGCGCACCGCTGGCTGTCGCTGGGGCCGTTTTCGCTTCAACCGTCCGAGATTATGAAACCGTGCTTTGCCATCGTCATGGCGTGGGTCTGTGCGGAGAAATATAAAAAAGCGTATTTCCCGGGCAATAAAATCGCCATCATGCTTTACCTGCTGGTGGTGGTGCTCCTTGCGCTCCAGCCGGATTTCGGCATGATCGTCACCGTGACGGCTATGTGGTCGATCCAGTTTTTCATGGCGGGCCTACCGTTCGTATGGGTAATCGGCTTCGGCATTTTGGGCTTAAGCGGTGTGTGGGGCGCGTATCACCTGTTTCCGCATGTCGCCAAGCGCATCGACCGTTTTTTAGACCCGGCGTCGGGCGATAACTACCAGGTCGAGAAATCGCTGGAGGCGTGCTACAATGGCGGTATTCTGGGAAGAGGGCCGGGCGAGGGCGAGGTCAAGCAGTTCCTGCCCGATTCGCATACCGATTTCGTGTTCTCGGTGGCGTGCGAGGAGTTCGGCATGGTAGCCTCCGTGCTGATCGTAATGCTGTTCGCCTTCATCGTGCTGCGCTCGTTGAGCCGGGTGTGGAAGGAGACGGACATTTTCGTGGTGCTGGCCGTGGGAGGACTGATAGCGCAGTTCGGCATCCAGGCGGCCATCAACATGGGCGTGGCCGTCAACCTGCTCCCCGCCAAGGGCATGACGCTCCCCTTCATCAGCTACGGCGGCTCCTCCGTGCTCGCCATCGCGCTCGGCATGGGTATGATGTTGAGCCTAACGCGCAGAAGGTACGGGGTGGTGAAGCGGTAACGGGCAAAGCTATTGACATAATTTAATCATTATCTAGAATCGCCAACGTTTTTGGCAATTGCTGTATCAGAGACGGTAATGCCTATACATGCACGTTGCATGTGCTCTCCTACGCAAACGCCAAAAGCTCTCCAAGGAGTCTCGCGGTGAAAACCGAAGAGTACCAGGCGGCGACGAAAGCGTTCGAGCCTTACCTGCAATACCGCGCTGACGACGCGGCAGCGGGCTGGGCAAGGGAGGATCAAGAGCCGCTCGGCGCCACGTTCCTCGACGAACTTGCCGACGGCAGGCAGCTTACCGAACGGGTGGAAACCACCGACTGGGGCACGTTCGAAACCCCCGATGGCAAGGTGGACGTTCTCGTCACCATCCGCCTGCGCCCGCACGGCAGGAAATTCCAGCCCCATCCTTTTGCCACCTAGCGCAAGGGGCAAAATGCTGTCAATACTCAAGCCAGGATGTCTAAACGGACGCCTGGCTTTTTTATTATCTTTATGAGTTTTAAAGAGCGATAGAATGTTTTTTGACGTGACCGGCAGCCTCGGCGTAGTGCTGTTTTTACTGGCGTATGCGCTGCTGCAGGCGGAGAAAATCAAAGCGGAAAGCATCGTCTATTCGCTGATGAACCTTCTCGGAGCCTTGGGCATCCTGATTTCGCTGACGAAAGACTGGAACCTGCCGTCTTTTGTGCTTGAAGCGGCCTGGGCGTTGATTAGTATCTATGGTTTGGTCAAAGCCGTTAAACGGCGGAAAACCCCGATGGAATGATGAACAACCCCGAGACATCTCCCCTTATCGTCCTTGCCGCCGGCGGCACGGGCGGCCATCTCTTTCCGGCGGAGGCGCTGGCGGAGGAATTGCTGAAGCGGGGCTGCCGCGTGGCTCTCATCACCGATAAGCGCACCAAAGCATATGCGGTGGGAAAGCTGAAGGATGTCGAGACGCACGCCATCGCCGCGGGCACGCTGGGCAGAGGGGTGCTTAAGAAAGCCAGAGGTGCTGCTGGCATCATAATCGGCATTGCGCAGGCGCGCCTGGCGCTGAAGCGCCTGAAACCTTCCGCAGTGGTCGGCTTCGGCGGCTATCCTTCCTTCCCTACGATGGCTGCCGCTGCGGCGTTGCGCCTTCCCACGCTGATCCATGAGCAAAACGCGGTGATGGGGCGCGCCAACCGGAAGCTTGCGGCGAAGGTCAGCCGCATCGCCACCTCGTTTCCGGTGACGCTGATGATCGAGGAGAGGGATGCGGGCAAGGTGGTGCTGACCGGCAACCCGGTGCGCGCCGCCATCCGCGCGCTCAAGCTGATTCCTTATGCCGAAC
>CAYMDD010000198.1:0-3826 GCA_964389045.1 uncultured Rickettsiales bacterium | reverse complement strand
AAATGGCCGCGTAGGACTCACAATCAATCGCCTCCGCCAAACCCGGGGCGGTTCATCTCGACTCCTGCACAGGCGAATAAATTTTTGAAACGCCTTCGGCAGCTGCTGAACCACGCCGTCGAAATGGAGTGGCTCAAAGTGAATCCGGCGATGGGCGTGAAGCCGATGCGCGCGGAGGGTGGATTTGTAGAATGGCCTGAAGGACTGATCGCACAATTCGAGGCGCGTTGGCCGATCGGCACCAGGCAGCGCCTTGCCCTCGATCTGCTGCTCTACACGGGGCAGCGTCGCAGCGACGTGGTGCTGATGGCGCGCGCCAACATTCGAGACGGCGCCATTCGCGTGCTGCAAGTGAAGACCGGCGCACCGCTCTCGATTCCAATTCACCCCCGCCTTGCGGAATCCATCGCGGCGGCCTCTCCCAGCGGGCTTTATCTGCTGATGACAGAGTACGGGCGGCCGTTCTCAGCCGCGGGATTCGGCAACTGGTTTCGAGACCAATGCAACGCCGCGGGAGTTGAGAGAGGATATTCAGCCCATGGATTGCGGAAGGCTGCGGGCCGCCGGCTCGCGGATGCCGGTTGCACAGCGCATCAGGTCATGGCGGTCCTCGGACATCGCTCCTTAAGCGAAGCGACGCGCTACACGAAAGGCGCGGATCAACGACGCAACGCTGAAGCGGCGATCGCGCGGCTCGGAACGGGTGATGAACGTAATTTGTCTAGCGCGGTCGGAAATTTGTCTAGCAAGGCTCCTAACTCGTTGGAATGAGTTGCATCTTGATTGGGGATGGTGGGCCTGGAAGCAATCCGCCATAAATACCGCACGCTGTTCGAGGCTCTGAAAGGCACAAATCTCGCGGATTCTTTGATCATCGCGCGCGACCTGTCGGGAGTGCGCGATCATGTCTGAGTTATCGCAAGACTTCTCCCGGACGGCCGCGCCTGCCTCGGAATCTCAACCTCTCCGGAAGCGCCGCCAGCGTGTCGCGCCCTTTTCCTTAAGGCTTTCTCCTGCGGAAAAGGACTATCTGCGAAAGAAGGCGGGCAAGACTCCGCTCGGAGCCTACATCAAGGCGAAGACGTTCGCGGATGGCGAGCCTGCCCAGGGGCGGCGTTCCGGCCTCGTGGTGGAAGATCGCAAGGCGATGGCGCAGGCTTTGGCGCTTTTGGGCGGCGGCCGCTACGCCAGCAATTTGAGCCAGATCGCCCACGCGGCCAATATCGGCGCGCTCCCCATCACCCCTGAACTGGAGGAAGAACTGCGTGCCGCCTGCCGCCATGTGGCGGAGGTGAAGGCGCTGCTCATTCAGGCCATTGGCCTCAAGGAGGGCGGCGAAAAATGATCCTGAAAGCCTCCCAGCGCGGCGGCGGGCAGAATCTCGCCGCCCATCTGATGCGCACCGATGAAAACGAGCATGTTGAGCTGCACGAGGTACGCGGCTTTGTCTCCGAAACCCTGCACGGGGCGTTCAAGGAAGCGCACGCGGTGGCGAGGGGCACGAAGTGCCGGCAGTACCTGTTTTCGGTGAGCCTCAATCCGCCGCCGTCCGAAGAGGTGGCGGTTGAAGTCTTTGAAACGGCCATCGCCCGAATTGAGGAACGTCTCGGCCTTGCCGAACAGCCGCGCGCTATCGTCTTCCACGAAAAGGAAGGCCGCCGGCACGCCCATGCCGTCTGGTCGCGGATTGATCCCGAAACCATGACGGCGCGGCAGATGTCTTTTTTCAAGAGCAAGCTGCGTGATCTTTCCCGTGAACTTTATCTGGAAAATGACTGGCGCATGCCGCGCGGCCTCGCGGATCCCGCGCAGCGCGATCCGCGCAATTTCACGCTGGAGGAATGGCAGAAGGCGAAGCGGACGGGCGTTGATCCCCGTGCCTTGCGCATGGCGGTGCAGGACGCCTGGGCGATGTCGGATATCCGCGAGACTTTCGAAGCGGCGCTTAAAGAGCGGGGCTACCGGCTCTCGCGCGGCGACCGGCGCGGGCATGTCATCCTCGATCATAACGGGGAGGTTCATTCCCTCGCCCGGCTGATCGACAAGAAGGCCAAGGACGTGCGCGCCCGGCTTGGCGATCCTGCGGCGTTAAAGAGCGTTGAAGCGGCGCGGCGGGACATCGCCGAAGCCATGATGCCCTTGATGAAGCGGCATATCGACCATGCGCGGGAGATGTTCGCCCGGCGCAAGGCCGATCTCGACCAAAAGCGTCTTGCCTTGCGCGATGCCGACCGCGCGGCGCGGCAGGCGCTGATCCGCGCGCAGAAAGAGCGCAGCGACAAGGAAGCAAAAGCGCGCGCGGAAAAACTGCCCAAAGGCTTGCGCGGGCTGTGGTCGCGCATCACCGGCAAATACAAAAAACTGGTGAGTGCGAATGAAGCGGATTCGAGGCTCTGCCAGCAGCGCGACCGTAAGGAGCGGCACGCCATGGTGACCCAGCAGCTTGAAAAGCGGCGCATGCTTCAGACGGTGATCAAGCAGGAGCGCGCCAGGCACGCCGAATTGCTATCCTCGCTGCGGCAGGATGTTGCCCGGTTCAGGGCGCTGGAACGCACGCCAGAGCCGCCCCGCGCGCCCGCGCAAACCCGCCAAGCGACCCGCGAACGATAGTCTGCGCCAGAAAGCGGATATAGAGGCGTACTTCGACCATCACCGATACCGGTTCCGATGATGGAACTATTGCCGGAGCCTTATGAACGCGCAGCCGGACGAAACGTGAAATTGTACGGAAATCTGGCAATCATTTATTAGAAGCAGGTGCTTGCTTGCTGAACGGGTTCGGGAGCATTGCCTGTTCGTAATCGCCAATGGCTTTGCGCACTTCGGGGCCGTTTAGCGACGCCAGCAATCCAGCATGCATCTTGCTATATTTTTCTGCCCGCGCATTCGCTTGCGTCAGGTCTTCCGCCTGCTGTTCGAATGTAGCCACGAAAGATGCATGGATTATCCGCAACTTTTTAAGCTCCGCTTCCAGTTGCGTTTTTTCCTCAGCGACCGTTCGTAGTTTTACCAATTCCAACGCAACAAACTCGATGTCTTCGAGAACTTCCTTGAGATTGCGATTGAATTCCTTCTTACTGTTGGGAAGCGCTTTCAGGTGGTCGAGAACCTGACGAAGGCGTTTGGCAGTCTCTCCTGATAGTTGTTTGGAAAGTTCGTCGCTTGCGCCCCTTGAAACAGAATCACCAGCTGCTTCCAAAAGCTTTTTGGCAGCCTCTGCAAGGTCGGAGAATTCAGGCAGCATAAATCAGATCGCCATCCTAGGGCTGAGGATTGTCAAATCCTTCGCGGAGCTTGCCTACGGCATCATTGACTAGCCTGATCGCTTTTAATTCCCGCTCCGCTTCCTTTGTGGCGGCGTCGGTAAATTTTTCCAAAGCACTCAAAAACTCATCAAAGGCTTGCGCAGTGTTACTTTTTATCGAATTCAAAATATCACCTTCATTATTGAAAGTGATATTATCACTATACGGAGTTTTGTCAACTTTTATGTGAAGTCGCTTGAGGATTTCCGCAAAATCCTCATCCGATGATCCACGATCAATTTCAAGACTGGCACCGTTGCTGGAAGCGCTGGATTTTCTTTTTGCGGCAGGCATTTCTCCCCCTTCTGACGTTGCAGGCAGCCAGTTTCGACTCGCTAGGGCGATTTGGCCGATTTTACAAGAAATATGACGCGACCATTGGGGAAGCCAAGTAAAGGAGTGATTCGCTTGGTCCGCCAGCCCGTCCGTAACACGGCCTTAGGTCTGTAATTATCAGTACACGAAGAACTCGATGTTGGTGAAGGTGTATCGATATCGCATTACCGCCGAGCGTTACGTGC
>CAYMDD010000197.1:235-3840 GCA_964389045.1 uncultured Rickettsiales bacterium | reverse complement strand
GTGCGCGCGCTGATCGCGCGGGATTTTGCGCAAGCGTTCGAGAAGGTGGACGCGATTCTCACCCCCACTGCGCCGAGCGCTGCCTTTGCCATCGGCGAAAACTCGGACGACCCGGTGACGATGTATCTGAACGACGTGTTTACCGTGCCGACTTCGCTCGCAGGCCTTCCGGGCATTTCCATCCCTGGAGGGTTAAATGCCGAAGGGCTGCCGCTTGGATTGCAACTGATCGGCAAACCGTTTGATGAAACGTTTGTGCTTAACATGGCGTATGCGCTGGAGCAGGCGATCGGATTTACAGCGAAGCCGGGAGATGTGGCATGAGCAACTACATCCAAGGCAACACGGGCGAGTGGGAGGTGGTGATCGGCCTCGAAGTGCATGCGCAGGTCACCAGCAAGTCCAAGCTCTTTTCCGGCGCGTCCACCGCGTTCGGGGCGGAACCGAATGAGAATGTGTCGTTCATCGACGCCGGGTTCCCGGGGATGCTGCCCGTGATTAACGAGACGGCCATCGCGCAGGCGGTGCGCACCGGGCTTGCTATTGACGCGCAGATCAA
Organism: uncultured Rickettsiales bacterium; assembly: GCA_964389045.1. Lineage (GTDB taxonomy): Bacteria > Pseudomonadota > Alphaproteobacteria > Rickettsiales > SXRF01 > CAYMDD01. The sequence continues at coordinate 3,281 of CAYMDD010000197.1, read as the reverse complement.
CCTGCGCTCGGTGTTCGACCGCAAGAACTACTTCTACCCCGACCTGCCGCAAGGCTACCAGATTTCCCAGTTCCTCGAGCCGATCGTCGGCAAGGGGAAAATCCTGCTCGACATGCCGGACGGCACTATCAAGGAAGTCGGCGTCACGCGCATTCATCTGGAGCAGGATGCTGGCAAATCCCTGCATGAGTATAATCCGCGCTTCAGTCATATCGACCTGAACCGCTCCGGCATCGCGCTGATGGAGATCGTCTCCGAGCCGGACATGCGCTCCTCGGAGGAAGCGGGGCTTTACATCAAGAAGCTGCGCGCGATCCTGCGCACCATCGGCACGTGCGACGGGGACATGGAAAAGGGAAACTTGCGTGCGGACGCCAACGTTTCGGTGCGCAAGCCCGGCGACAGGCTCGGCACGCGCTGCGAAATCAAGAATGTCAACTCCGTTCGCTACCTTATCAAGGCCATCGAATACGAGGCAATGCGCCAAGTGGAGATTTTAGAGGCGGGCGGCGCCATTGACCAGGAGACGCGCCTTTTCGACGCGGGCACGGGTGAGACGCGCACGATGCGCTCGAAAGAAGACGCGCACGATTACCGTTATTTCCCCGACCCGGATCTGTTGCCCCTGGAGCTGACAGAACAGTTTGTGGAGGAATTGCGCGCCGGCCTGCCGGAGCTGCCGGATGCAAAGAAGAAGCGGTATATGGAGACGTTCAGCCTATCCGCATACGATGCCGGGGTACTGGTATCCGATAAGGCGTACGCGGAATACTATGAAACGCTTGCCGCCGAGCATGACCCGAAGCTGTCGGCCAACTGGATGGTCGTGGAGTTGTTCGGGCGGCTCAACAAGGCGGGCAGGGAGTTAAGCGAATCGCCGGTCAATGCGGAGAAGTTTAGCGGGTTGCTCAGGCTTATCGGCGACAATACCATTTCCGGCAAAATCGCCAAGGAGGTGCTTGATAAGATGTTCGAAACGGGCGAGGAAGCCGGCGTTATCGTCGAGCGCGAAGGCTTGCGCCAGGTAACCAATACGGGCGAAATCGAGAAAGTCATCGACCAGGTGATGGCCGACAACCCCGATAAGGTGGCGGAGTATAAAGGCGGCAAGGACAAGCTGTTCGGCTTTTTCGTCGGCCAGGTGATGAAGGCAAGCGGCGGCAAAGCCAATCCGGCGGCGGTGAATGAACTATTGGTGAAAAAGCTCAAAAACTAAGATACGCATGAACATGCAGTTCGATGCCCCTGGCATAACTCAATCCATCGTGGAAAAGGCGCTCGCGGGAAAGGCGCCCGCTGCCGAGCCGTCGCTGCTGTGGGTGGCCGCGCCGCCCAATTGCGGCAAGTCCACCATGCTGGAACTGCTCTACGATAAGGGGATTATCGACACGTCGAACACTGTCATTATTTCGGGTAAGCTGTTCAAGGATATCCCCGATGTCAAGGCGCTCAAGAAATCGGGCGCGATGCACCCGGAAAAAACCGGCGCGTTTCTGGGCTTTTATTATGACACCATCGAGGCCGTGGCGAAAGCCGCGGCGGAGAAAGGCATCTCCATCGTGATCGAGGATCATGCCGATTACGCCGAGAAGGTGAACGCGGTGATCGCGCGGGTGGATGAAGCCGGCAGGGATTACGAAAAGGTGCTGATCGGCGTCACGCCGAGCAAGGAGCGGTTTTTCCTGAAAACGGAGACGCGCGCCGCCGAGGGCAAGCAGGTGGATCATGCCTGGATCATGAACATCGTGCGCGCCTTCAGCGCGAATTGGGACGAAAACGTCAAGCATTTCGATTACGCGGCGCTCTATTACCGCAAGGACATCAACAAACCGGATTTGATCGCGGAATTCACCCATCACGGCACGGAGCAGAAAATCCATGACGACAAAGCCTACGCCCTGTTCGAGCGACAGCGGAACATCGACCCCCGCTTGCCCCCGGAAGACGCATGGAAAGCTGCAGAAGAGCCTACAGGCCTTCACTCCGACGCAAGCGGAGTGGGAGGCGGCGGAGGCGAAGATACGGCAACGCGGTGGGGACGATTAGCGCGCGAGATAGAAAGCAATTACTCGCATTACCGCAAATCGCATTATCCGCCGAAGCTCTAAAGCGCGAGAAGCATCGCCAACGCAGCCGCCGAGAGAAAAACCGCGGCGATAATGCTGCGCCATGGTGAATGGGCGCCGCTTTCCGTGCGCGCCATCTTCAAGGATTCACTGTGAATCTTGATGCCGTTAGGGTCGCTCAAGCGGTTGAGAGCAAGCTCCAGCTTATCCAGTATGTCAGGCAAACGCTGCACCGCATCGCGCGCGTGGCGGGCGGTTTCGAAGGCGCGGCCTTTTAAGGACATGTTGTCCATCGCCCAGGCGCGGATGGGTTCGCGCGCCATGTCCCACATATTGATGGAGGGGTTGAGCATTCGGCCTACGCCTTCGACCACCATCATGGTTTTTTGCAAGAGCAGCAGCTGCGGCTGCGTTTCCATTTCAAAGGTTTCCGTGACGGAGAAAAGCTGGCCCAAGAGCTTCGCCACGGAAATTTCGTGCAGCGGCTTGTCCAGGATCGGCTTGGCGATGGCCATGCAGGCAAGGGCGAAGGTTTCCGCCGATTTGGTATTTGGCACGTAGCCTGCGCGGATATGCACTTTGGCCACGTGCATGTAATCCTCCTCCAGGAATCCACGCAGGATTTCCGCCACATACAGGCGCGATTTCCAGTCCAGCCGCCCCATGATGCCGAAATCCACCGCGACGATATCGCCCTTCTCGTCCACGAAGAGGTTGCCGGGGTGGAGGTCGGCGTGGAAAAACCCGTCGCGGAACACATGGGCGAAGAAGTTCTCCGAGAGCTTCTGCAAGAGTTGATTCAAATCATGCCCGGCGGCGTTGAGCGCAGAAGTGTCATTTAAAGAAATTCCTTCCACCCATTCCATCACCAGCACACGTTCGGAAGTGATGTCCCATACGATACCGGGTACCCTGAACCCGGTATCGGAAGCGATGTTCTTCGCAAGTTCCGTGGCTGCCGCCGCCTCAAAGCGCACGTC
>CAYMDD010000197.1:0-225 GCA_964389045.1 uncultured Rickettsiales bacterium | reverse complement strand
TTTTAAGCGCCGCCAGGCAGGCAGCCGCTTCTCTACGATTCCGGCCAGCCAGAAAAATAAGTCCATGTCCCGCGCGAACGCCGCGCGGATACCGGGGCGGATGATTTTGACCGCCACCGCATCGCCGTTCTTAAGCCGCGCCTTATGCACCTGCGCGATCGACGCGGCGGCGATGGGGTGCTCGCCGAATTGCTCGAATACCTCCTCTACCTTGCAGCGCAGTTC
>CAYMDD010000196.1:0-3859 GCA_964389045.1 uncultured Rickettsiales bacterium | reverse complement strand
TTAAACCTTCTTCGGTTAAATCTGCCGCAGGAATACCGCTATGGGGGGGGAAATCAAACCCGGAGTTAACTTCTTCGGGGATGTGTACGGTTTTAGATACTGCGGCTTTAAACGACGTGCGCGCTCGTTTTTCTTGAAGCAACATAAGAAAGTCCCTTCTATCAGGCACAACACCGTTCAATTGACGATAGCAATGCAGAAAATAATTTTCAATACGAATTTTGATAAAAAACAAATATTTAGCTATAAAAAAATTTAACTAAGCGCACCGGCTTTTATTAAAATTTTTAAATATTGTTAACGCTACGAATGGGCGTTTACGATATTTTTACTTTTTAAGCAAATAAAAATTTCAGCCCTGAATTCACGCTTGAGGTGAGCTGAACTGCCGATTTAAAATTTTAAACAAAAGCTTTTGTCTAAAGTGCGCATTTCCGTTTTTTCTGTATGTACGCGTGAGTTTTTGTTGATACGCGTCATATTGAGTGCTCCATGGGGCGGGCGTCACTTCGCCGCGTTTAAGCAGAATTTTGATCGCTTCCGCAGCCGCCATGCCTGCGCAGAGCTGACAAGCGATAATGGTGGAAGGCCCCCGCTGCTCCGGCAAATTGACGGCAGTGCGATCAACGAGATAATGGCGGTGCAGCGCTTTGGGCGATAACCCGATCATAAACTGGATCGCCATTCTCGTCTCGTCCAACCCCTCGAACCGGAAGTAATCCTCGAAACTCATTTCGCCAGGCATGAACGTAAGCATAGCCGCGCTCATTCCCATCGGCGCGGCGGTTACGGCTGGAACGTTTAGCCTGGCGCATGCCGCAAATGTTGCGCGCCGCGCCGGGAAGGCAAAAAAATCCAAACCGTCAATGTAGATATCCGCCCCGTTTAAGAAAGCGTCCAGATTGTCATTCGAAACACCGGCGGGGAATAGCTCGATGGATAATTCAGGATTAATGTCACGCGCCATGGCGCACAACACATCCAGCTTCGGCTGGTCAAGGGTGGACATGGCGGCGCCTGCTTGCCGGTTGAAATTCTCAATGCCGAAGCTGTCGAAATCGGCCAGCCGGAAATGGCCGATGCCGAGCCTGGCCATGGTTAACAGGTGAACGCCGCCGACACCGCCAAGCCCGGCAATAGCCACGCGTCTGTTTCGCAAAATGTCTTGCTCGGCATGCGTAAACCAGCCGATATTACGTGAAAATGCTTTGTGATAGTCGAACGCTATCATAGCTGCATACTCTTGAAGCTGCTAGAAAGAGCGCGACTAAACCGAATGCATAAAGCAAGGAAGTCATGCCTACTTGCGGCTTTCCATGTTTTCGATATAGTACACGTTTTATACTATTTCAGAAGAATTTATTTTTGAGCGATGCTCCCCTTCATCCTTCTCCTTTCAAACATTATCGAGCTTTACAGCATCGTCGTCATCGCCTGGGCGGTGCTGGGGTTGTTGATTAGTTTCCGCATTGTCAACGCGTATCAGCCCGTGGTGCGCAAAGCCGAGGATGTGCTGAACCGCTTGGTGGAGCCGGCGCTCAAGCCTATCCGGCGTGTGCTGCCGAATCTGGGCGGGGTGGATATCTCGCCGATCATTCTGCTGCTGCTGCTCAACTTCCTGAAATCGGCGCTGTTTTACTACTTCGTATGACCGCCGCGATTTCCGAGATTACTGCCGAACGCAAGGCGCCGCTGCTCACATTGCCGCTTGAACTGGCGGGGGGGGATTTAAAAGCCGTCGACCGGTTGATCTTGAGCAAGGTCGAAGCGGAAATCCCCATGATCCGCGATGTTGCGCAGCATATCGTGGCCAGCGGCGGCAAGCGCCTGCGCCCGCTGCTCACCCTGCTTTCAAGCCGTCTTTGCGGCTATTCGGGCGAACGGCATATCGCGCTTGCCGCCGCGGTGGAATTCATCCACACCGCCACGCTGCTGCACGATGACGTGGTGGATGAAAGCAAGCTGCGCCGCGGTCTTGCCACTGCCAACGAAGTGTGGGGCAACAAGGCGAGCGTGCTGGTGGGCGATTTCCTGTTGTCTCAGGCGTTCCGGCTGATGGTGGCCGATGGAAGCTTGGAAACGCTCGACATCTTATCCGCCGCAGCCGCCGTTATCTCTAAGGGCGAAGTGTTGCAGCTGATGACGGCGGGAGACCTTTCCACCACGCCCGACCAGCATCTCGGCGTGGTGGCCTCTAAAACCGCTGCGCTGTTTGCTGCCGCGTGTGAGCTGGGAGCGGTGGTGGCGGAGCGCGAGGAATGGCGCGCACCGCTGAAAAACTATGGGCAGGCGATCGGCATCGCCTTCCAGCTGGTCGATGACGCGCTGGACTATGCCGCCGATCAGGAGCAGCTGGGCAAATCGCTCGGCGACGATTTCCGCGAGGGCAAGCTGACGCTTCCCGTCATCCTGGCCTATGCCCAGGCGGAGAATGCAGGGGCGAAGGCATTCTGGGAGCGCGTCATTGAACGCCGTGAACAGGAAGCAGACGACTTCAACCGCGCCACAAAACTCATAAAAAACACCAAATCTTTAAGCCAAACATTTGATATCGCTTACCAATATTGCAACACCGCGAAAACGGCATTGCAAATCTTCCCTGAATCTCCCGAGAAAGAGGCGATGCTGGAAATTGTGGATTTCTGCGTGGAGCGTATGTATTAATTCAACTTCACGTTATTGTTGAGTTGGTATTAATAATGTCAGACGATTCCAAGATATTTTCGTGCTGTGACCGTGAATTCCTGGTGAATTACGATAATTTGGAACATCAGGTTACTGTCCAGAGAGCGCCGCATAAAACGGAAATCATCCCCATGCAGGATATCACCGCATTGCACCGTACTCTGCGGAAAGATTTAATGATCGAGGGTTTGATCGCATCCAAGGAGTATAAAATCGATCAATCGAACGCGCGCACGATGCGGTTTGATTGTGCGCCGCATGCATCGGGAAGCGATGTCATCGATAGTATAGGACTGGTGTTCGATCGGCTTGCAACGATTGAAAACGCTTCGATGCGTGCGGACGATGTAGGTCCATCCTTGCAGGACGTAATCCAGGCTTACAATAGCGATAAGAAAAAAGTGGAAATGGCGGAGGCCGTCACGTCGGAATCCCCGGATACTCAGGCGCAACCGCCGAAAATAAGAGGCATTGCGCCATTAAAGAAGTTTCAGGACAAACCTGCGGTTATCATTAAGTCGGTGCTTAAGAAATACGGCGTAGATGACGAAAGCGCAGACAAGATCAGCAAAGAGGCGGGTATCACAGTCCAGCTGGAGCGTACCCATTATAAGTTTAGCGATGAGGCAAAAAATCAAATCAACCGCATCGTCGGGCACGCATTGCTGGATTTAATGGTGCAGCCGCAACACATCCGCAGCGCAATCGGCGAAATACTTTGTAAACTAGAGAAGCTACCGCTTGAAAAGTCGAGCGAAGAGAAAGGGCGCCGCCCTTAAGTAAATGTTGCGCGTGCTTTCCGCGCACAGTATACCCTTGGCACTTCTGCGGCAAGTCTGTGGAAAACCATAGCGGAGTGTAGCTCAGCCCGGTAGAGCACTACGTTCGGGACGTAGGGGCCGGAGGTTCGAATCCTCTCACTCCGACCATGAAATAGCCGCCTTCGGGCGGCCTTTTTCATAGTTAGAAGTTGAAGTGCAGATGAGAACATAGGTTCGGCGACAAGCCGCGCATAGCGCGGTGAAGGTAATGTCGTGTTATAACTCTACCCCATCACCACACATTAGCGCATAGTCACTCACAACCCACCCGGCGAAGTCTCACTGTCGCCAGGGTTTCCCGCAGGCCTGTCGGGTCTTCGCTCCGGCGATGGCCTGCCGCGGGTGTGATGGGG
>CAYMDD010000195.1:1146-3862 GCA_964389045.1 uncultured Rickettsiales bacterium | reverse complement strand
TTTGCCGCTGTAGACGGCCACTTCCTTGCCCGATTCGGGGTGCGCTCCCAGCTTCTTCACCGGCTCCGGCGTGCCCCTGCCTTTGGGCGATTTGGCGGTGGCGAGGATATCCACTGCGCGGTTGATGCCGACAGTAAGCGGGCTTTCATCCGTAGGGAGGGAGGTGTATTTGCCGTCGTGCAGCAGGTAGGGGCCGAACTTGCCCGTGCCTGCGGTGATCGCTTTGCCCGATTCGGGGTGGAAGCCGATTTCCCGCGGCAGGGAAAGGAGGCCAAGCGCGACCTCCAGCGTCACTTCCTCCGGGTTCATGCCTTTGAGCAAGCTGGCGCGCTTGGGCGATTTGCCTTCGCCGATCTGCACATAAAGGCCGTAAGGGCCTTTTTTGAGTATCACCGGCTCGCCCGTGTTCGGGTCGGGGCCTAGGAGCTTCGGCAGGCCTAATTCATTGGCGCTCCGGCCTTCCTCCTGGCCGGCGCCTTCGGCGCTTACCTGCGCCTTGTAGGTGCACTCCGGGTAGCCGGAACAGGCGATATAAGCGCCGTAGCGCCCCAGTTTCAGCGACAGCCTGCCGCCGCAGGAAGGGCAGACGCGCGGGTCTTTGCCCTCTTTGGGCAGGCCGAAAAGATACGGCTCCATCAGTGCATCGACGGCGGCGAGCACTTCCGGTACGGAAAGCTTCTTGCTTTCCTCGATCTTGGCGATGAACTCCTGCCAGAACGCGCGCAAGACCGCTTTCCAGTCGCGCTCGCCCGCTGAGATATCATCGAGCTGGGTTTCCAAGTCGGCGGTGAAGCCGTATTCCACGTAGCGCTCGAAAAAGCTTACCAGAAATGCGTTGACGATGCGCCCAAGGGGTTGTGCCACGAAGCGTTTTTTGTCAAGCTCCACATACCCGCGGTCTTGCAGCACGGAGATGATGGCGGCATATGTCGAAGGCCTGCCGATGCCCAATTCCTCCAGCTTCTTGACCAGGCTCGCCTCGGAATAGCGCGGCGGCGGCTCGGTGAAATGCTGCTCGGGCGTCACTGTCTGCGTGGCGAGTTTTTCGCCCTCTTTGAGTTGGGGCAGGCGTTTTTCCTCGCCTTCCTCCTCCTCGTCGTCCTTGCCTTCCTGGTAGAGTTTCAGGAAACCGTCGAATTTGAGCACCGAGCCGGTGGTGCGCAGCACCGCCTGCCCGTCTTCCGATGCAATATCCACCACCAGCTGGTCGAACAGGGCGCTTTCCATCTGGCTGGCGAGCATGCGTTTCCACACCAGCTCGTAGAGCCTGAGCATGTCCTTGTCGAGAAAGCGGGCGACGGAATCGGGCGTGCGGCCAATCTCGGTTGGGCGCACGGCTTCATGCGCTTCCTGGGCATTTTTGGCTTTGCTTTTATAAGCGCGGGGGGAGTTAGGCAGATAACTATCCCCGAAATGCTTGCCGATATAACCGCGCGCGGCATTTACCGCTTCTTGGGAAACACTCACCGAATCGGTACGCATGTAGGTGATGAGGCCGGTGGTTTCGCCGTCGAGCGAGATGCCTTCGTAGAGCTTCTGCGCCAGCTGCATGGTGCGCTTGGCGGAATAGCCAAGCTTGCGCGCGGCTTCCTGCTGGAGGGTGGAGGTGGTAAAGGGCGGGGCGGGGTGGCGCCTGGCCTGCTTCGGCTCCAGGCTTTTGACGATGAAAGGCTTGGGCGCGATATCCGCGACGATGGCTTTGGCCTGCGCTTCGTTTGGTATGGAGAATTTCTCCAGCTTCTCTTTTTTGTATTCGATCAGGCGGGCGGAGAGCTGCTCCTTGCTTTGGGAAATGAGCTGCGCCTTGATGTCCCAGTGTTCCTGGGAAACGAAACGCTCGATCTCCTCGTCCCGCTCGGCGATTAAACGGAGCGCCACGGACTGCACGCGGCCTGCCGATTTGCTGCCCGGCAGTTTCCGCCATAACACGGGGGAGAGGGTGAACCCCACCAGGTAATCGAGCGCGCGGCGCGCCTGCTGCGCATTGACCAGATCCATGTCGATGTCGCGGGGTTTTTTAAACGCCTCCGTCACCGCTTTCTTGGTGATTTCATCGAAAGTGACGCGCTTGACGGTGATATGTTTGGGTAAGCTTTTGCTTTCTTTCAGCGCCTCGAGCACGTGCCAGGAGATGGCTTCTCCTTCTCTGTCCGGGTCGGTGGCCAGAAACAACGAATCGGACTGCTTGACCGCCTTGGCGATGTCGGAGAGGCGTTTTTTGGAATCGGCCTCCGTCTCATAATGCATGGCGAAATCGGCGTCCGGCTCCACCGAGCCGTCCTTGGCGGGCAAATCGCGCACATGGCCGAAGGAGGCGAGGACGGTGTAATCCTTGCCTAAATACTTATTGATAGTCTTCGCTTTCGCAGGCGATTCGACGATGACGGTATGCATTCAAAAAAACAACAAGTGATGAGTGGCGAGTGATGAGTAGTTAGTATAAATAAACGCGATTTACAATCCGAACGTCAACCTGCGGTTTTCATCACACCTAACGCATCACTTATCATTAACGATACGCGCCCGCCGTAAAAGCGCTGCACTCTTCCTGCCAGCTCCATCTCCAGCAGCGCGCTCTGCACCAGGCCTGCGGGCAGGCCGGTCTGCGCAATCAGCGTATCCGCGGAAACGGGGGTGACGCCCAGTTTTTCCTCCACCATACGCCGCGCTTTCTCCATCGCCTGCCCTTCGGGCATGCCGGTGGCGAAGGTAGCGC
>CAYMDD010000195.1:791-1136 GCA_964389045.1 uncultured Rickettsiales bacterium | reverse complement strand
ATAAGCGCGTTGCAGCCCTTGGCGCGCGGGTCGAGCGGCGAGCCGGGCACGGCGAAGACTTCCCGGCCCTGCTCCAGCGCGAAGCGCGCGGTGATGAGCGAGCCGGATTTCGGCGAGGCTTCCACCACCAGCGTGCCGATGCTTATGCCTGCGATGATGCGGTTTCTCCCCGGGAAGCATGCGGCGTAGGGGATGCTCTTAAACGGCTGCTCGCTGATAATCGCGCCAGCCTCGCGGATGCTTTCGTAAAGCACGGCGTTTTCCGGCGGGTAGATATTATCGATGCCGCCCGCGATGACGGCGACGGTGCCCCCCGCCAGCGCCCCGCGGTGGGCGAAGCTGTCA
>CAYMDD010000195.1:0-781 GCA_964389045.1 uncultured Rickettsiales bacterium | reverse complement strand
ATGGTGAGGCCGTCCTCGCTTAAATCGCCCGCCAGTTTCTGCGCCAGCGCGCAGCCGCCCGCGGAAGCATTGCGGCTGCCGACTATGGCAAGCGAAGGCTTGCTTTTCCAAAGATGCGTATGTCCCAGCACGGTGATGACAGGCGGGGGATCGTTGATGCACAGAAGAAGCTGCGGATAGTCCGCCTCGCCGTAACGGATCATGCGCGCGCCGAATTCTTGAGCGGCGGCGATTTCAGCTTCGGCCTCTTCCCTGGGAGAAGGTTTCAGCGCCTGCATGCGCCCGCCGCGAAGCGAAAGTTCGGGCAGCGCTTCCAAGGCTCTGGCCGCCGTGCCGAAGCGCTCGACCAGGTGAAAGAACGTCACAGGCCCGACATTGAGCGTGCGGATCAGCCGCAGCACGTCCACCAGCGGCATATGGCTCAGGCTTTTATAGGTCTGGGCGAAGGTAGGCTGGGTCATGGATGTTCCTTATATAGTGGTGTCATGCCTTCTTGTTTCCGAATTTCGGCTCCGTGCCGGTCAGCAAGCGGCGGATATTATCTTTATGACGGACGATAACCAACAGCGATATGGGAAGGATAGTTAGGCTGTTGAGCAGTCCCAGTTGTATGGCTGATCTATCTATGATGTTTCCGCCCGTGAATATCATGAATGCAAGTACTGGAGTACCCGCCATACTGACAATGGAAGACAGGGAAGAGATACGACTCCATGCGAACACTCCTAACCATATGATGACTACTATTACGCCGTATAGCCAATATATACACCATAGGGAC
>CAYMDD010000194.1:3298-3869 GCA_964389045.1 uncultured Rickettsiales bacterium | reverse complement strand
AGCAAGCTCAACGCCAGCTGGGATTTCTTCCGCCACCTCCACAACATCGGCTATGCCGCCGCCGACCGCTGGATCGAAGAAAATTTCGACGCTGTGGGTGAGCGCTCCACCGTCGATATCCGCGAGAAATTCCTCTCCGGCCCTGGCAAGGCCGCCGAGGTGAGCGAGTTAATACGCAAGCGCAGCCAGCGCAAGCAGCGCAAGCAAAACGCTTAAGCCATACGCGGCGACGGCGCGCGTCACGTCGCGCGCGCCCGGCTCCCGCGTGCCGCCGCCCAGCCAGCGCTCGGAATAAGGCGAAAGCGTCCCGCCAAGCGATAGCGCCAGCATCTCCGCGCTCACTCCCAGCGCCGCCGCCGCCGCCGTCTTTTCCGCAATCGCCGCTACCGGCGCCTGGAGCAGCGCGCTCAACCGCGCAAACGACAGAAACGGCGCCGCCAGGCTGAACATCGCCGCGCCCAGCCGGGCGGGGATGCCGTTGACGCTCTCATGCAGCCGCCGCGCGCCCGCGCCGAATTCCGGCTGGCCTAACCCCCACTGCTCCTGAAGCAGCGCCGCCATGCGGCTTAAA
>CAYMDD010000194.1:0-3288 GCA_964389045.1 uncultured Rickettsiales bacterium | reverse complement strand
GAGCAGATACCACAGCAGCGGGCTGATGACTTTTCCGCCGAACGTCACCGCCAGCTCCTCGATCGCCGCGCGCGCGACCCCGTGCGCATCGAGAAGCGCGCGGTTGCGCCACGGCGTGCCCACCAGCGCCTCGCGCGCCGACTCTACGACGCCCCTGCGGATTGCCTGAGCAATGGCGAGCGCGCGGTCGTATGCCGGGCGGACGGGCAGCATCAGGCCCAGCAGCGCAAGGTGAAGCGCTACCCCGTAAGGCGAATGGAGCGAAGCCCAGGCCGCAAGCCCGCCGAAGGCAGCCGCCGATACCAGCAGGAACGCCGCCGCCATCCCGCCGCGCATGCGCCGCGTGGCGGCTTCGCGCCGCGCGCGGTTGAGCTTCCGCTCCAGGGTGACCGTCGCCCAATGCGGCAGGCTCAACGGCGGCAGGCGGTAGAGTGCCGCCATCCTCCCCCCGATCAGCGCGGCGATGAGCAGGCCTAAAAGGCCGATCAATGCGCGGTTGGCGATGAGTTCCTGCATAAGGTAAAAAAATTCGCTTTTTGAACAGACAGCCCCTATCATCCTGAATTTAGGACAGATGCACAAGGATTATGCTGCCCCCGTTAAAAGACGTGATCCATGCCCACGGGCTGCTCACCAGAAAATCCCTCGGCCAGCATTTCCTGCTCGACGCTAATATCTGCGCGCGCATCGCTGACGCCGCGCGCATCGGCGCAGGCGATACGGTCATCGAGATCGGCCCCGGCCCCGGCGGGCTGACCCGCGCGCTGCTGAAGACGCCCGCCGCCCGCGTCATCGCCGTCGAGAAGGACGCCCGCTGCATCGCCGCGCTGGAGGAATTGAAAGCCGTATACGGCGAGCGCCTCTCCGTTATCGAAGCGGATGCGCTGGAGTGCGACGCAGAATCCCTATGCGCCGCTCCGCGCCGCATCGTCTCCAACCTCCCCTATAACGTCGGCACCCCGCTGCTGATCGGCTGGCTGAAAACCGTCGCCCGCGATGGCGGCGCGTTCGCCTCAATGACGCTGATGTTCCAGAAGGAAGTGGCCTTGCGCATCGCGGCGCAGCCGAACTCCAAGGAATACGGCAGGCTGTCCGTGCTCGCGCAGACCTTGTGCGACGTGCACCGTCATTTCGACTTGCCCCCAGGCGCGTTTCACCCCCCGCCCAAGGTGGAATCGAGCGTCATTACGCTGACGCCGCTGCCTGCCCCCCGCTTCCCCGTCGATGTGAAAGTGTTGGAGCGCGTGCTGGCCGCCGGTTTCAACCAGCGCCGCAAGATGCTGCGCGCAAGCCTCAAAAGCTTGGGAGCAGACACGGAAGCGCTGCTCGCCCAGGCAAGCATCGACGGCACGCGGCGGGCGGAGACGCTGTCGGTGGAGGAATGGTGCCGGCTGGCGCAGAAGGCCGCAAAGCCATCCGAATAAAAAAGCCGCGCCGGGATGGCTCCCCGCGCGGCTTGAAGCGTTTACTTCTTTGCCCCCTCGATCGTTGCAAGGAACGCTTGCAGCTCAAGCGGCGGTGCGCCGTCTTCGCTGTACCATATGACGCCCACGGCGAACCAGGGACGATCGGGAGCGTAAGGCAGGCAGTGCCACGAAATCGACATCTGGCGGCCAACCTGGTTCGGCCCCGCGCATGCGCACAACATCGCGCTGGTAGGCGAGGAAAACGCCTTCAGCACGACGCGCTGCTTGCACTCGGCGGCCCAGGCGCCGATCTTGAGCGCCCATGTCGTGAACTGCTCAAGCGTCTCCACCCCTTCGCATTCGGCCATGAGCGCGGAATCGGGCCATTCGCGCCCTCCCTCCACCAAGCTCACCGCCACCAGCGCACGCAAGCCTTGAGGGACGAGCGGCGGCGGAAGGTCGGTATGCACCTTGATGACCTTGGACATGGGAATGCTCCCTTAAGCGGTGCGCGTTGAAACGCCGCCGCCATTCCATCGTGCCGGAATCCTTCCGGTGATCTTCCTGATATCCGTTCAGAAAGAATACGAACCTGCTGATTATGAGGAAATCTTAAAGTTCCGGCAATTAAAAAAGGCCGCGGGTGCTGTCCTAAGTTGGAAATCCGTCATTCTGAGCGCAGCGAAGAATCCCTGCTGATCAATGTTTTAAAGATACTCCGCTACGCTCAGGATGACAAAAAGTGAGGTAAATTAGGATAGTACCCGAAAAGCAACTCATTTGCATTGAAAGTGCGAATCATTTACAATTAGCGTATGGAGCAAAAAACCGTTTACTCCCGCGCAACCCCGCAAAAGTCTCGCGCCTGGCGTGAGGGGATGCCGTTTTCCCTGCCGTTTACGGAGGCGAAAGCCTGGCTTGACCGTGAAAAGACGGCGCTGCTGGATTTCGTTGACGCCGCGCAAGCCGCAGGCAAGCTGGACGACTGGAAAGCCGAGGAAATCCGCATCCTTTCCGAGCGCAATACGCTGGAATCACCGCGCGCCATGCGCCGCGCCATTATAGAAGCGAACCCCGCCCTGGCGGATAGCCTCCGTAATTTAAACGGGCGGTCGGTGGATTAAGCGAAATAAAAAAGCCGCGCGGGGATTGCTCCCCGCGCGGCCTGTAAGGTCACGGCTTTTGCGCCCTCCACGCCTGAAGGAATGCCTCCAGCGCGGCGGGCGGCGGGCCTTGCGCATCGTCCCACACGAATTCCGCGCTGAACTGCGCGTCCGTCGAGCGGATGGCGGAGATGCGCGCGTACCGGTCGTGGCCGACGATGCCTTCGTGCCATGTCAGCGCGGCGTCGTAGGCGGAGCTGTGGGTCTGCAGGTTGCAGCCGGGCATCGCTTGCGCGGCCCAATCGATAACCTCGTTGCCCCAGTTCAACATCTGCGCCCTGTCTGTCACCATGTCTACGGTGGCGTCCAGAGCGGCATCGAGCGGGACGCCGTCCTGCATGGAGGAGGCGAGCGCCACCCACACGCGCAAGGCGTCTGAGAGCAGGGAAATGGGAAGATTGTCGATCTTCTCCGAAATCGCGGGCACAGGAATGCCCTCCCGTAGCGGCATGCCTGAAATGGCTGCCGCATGCCGTATGCCGGAATCCCTTCCAGTGATCTTTCCGAAACCGTTCAGAAAGAATACGAACACGGAAAGAATAATTGAATTTTGCAGCACATGCAATCGGTTATTCAACCCGGGGCACAAGCAATCGTGCGCTTGCACCGAGGCATTCCCGATGCCCCTGGAAATGGCGTTGGGTTATGCTCCGGTAAGGTCTTTTTTAAAAAAAAGCCCCTTGCCGCCGGGGCGGGAGGGGCTGGAGCAGCTTACATCC
>CAYMDD010000193.1:0-3907 GCA_964389045.1 uncultured Rickettsiales bacterium | reverse complement strand
AGGCCGGTCAGCTTGCCTTCGATGTCGAAATAACGGATTTCGCGGAAGTTGAAGAGCTTTTGATAAAAACCCGCCCACTCATCCATCTTGCCGCGGTAGACGTTGTGGGTGAGATGATCGATGAAGGCCAGGCCTGCGCCTTTCGGGCGGCGTTCCACGCCGGGTAAGTAGCGGAAATCGATGTCGTAAATATCCGGCCCGTCCTCGCCGTAGCGGTCTACGAGGTAAAGCAGGCTGCCGCCGATGCCGCAGATGGCGGGAATCGCCAGCTCCATCGGCCCCACGCTCGGCTCGATCACCTCCGCGCCCAGTTCTTTCGCGCGGCGTATGGCTTTGGCAGCGTCTTTCACGCGGAAGGCCATGGCGTTAGCCGAAGGGCCGTGCGCGTTGTAAAAACCTGCCGCATGCGTGCCCTCATCGGCGTTTAAGATGAAATTAATGCCGCCCTGACGGTAGAGCCTCACGTTTTTCGAGCGGTGATCGGCCACGTGCGTAAAGCCCAGCCGCTCGAACAATGCTTCCAGCGGCTGCGGGTCGAGGCTTGCATATTCCACGAACTCAAAGCCGTCCGTGCCCATCGGATTGATTAATTGACTGTTATTCATATATTAAAATCTTAACAAATACTTCACGTTTTTTACCATTCTAGTTCAGTATAGTATGGCATGCGAATACAGGGATTTCAATCGATGCGGCAGGAATGACAACATCCGAACCCAAGGAAAAAGCTTTTTTCGACGATGACGTCATGCCGTTTTCGGTGCGCAGCCTTGTCTGCGGGCAGGAAGCGCACCATGCCTCGCACGGCAATATCGACAAAGGCCATTACAACCGCAACCACGACCGCTCCGGCGTTTATGCCTTGCCCGCGGAAGCGGATACGAAAGCATTCCTGCGGGAGAGCATGGATGCGGCGACGCGGGCGTCCGTGGCTGTCGAATCGGCGGAGAAGCAAAGCCATACCACCGGCACTTTCGTGGTCTATGACCCATCCGCGTATACCATCAATATCTTAAGCCGCGGGGACAGCCCGGTGTTCCTGCTTTTCAGCGAAGGCAGGCGCCACCGTATGCTGCGCATCTCGAGCAACGCGGATGAAGGGGTGCAAAGCGAAGGGGGCAAGATGCAGAGCATGATCCCCGGCGATGGATACCGCGAATACCTTGACTTATTTATGGAACGGAAACCTCCGCACAAAGCCGCCTATTCGTTCACCCCGCACCCCGACCACCCGAAAAAACCGTTCCACACCGGAGACAATGCAAAACACGGCACCATCCGGCTCGACCGGCTTATCCCGGTCGCGTGTAAGCATTTCGGCATGTCGAAGCGGAAGGTGCGGGTATCCATGGTCGTTGCTTCCGACGGAATGATGAACCTGGTGGAAAATGAGGTCACGGGCACGCAGCTGCCGCAGTTCGTCGATCATATGGCTTTAAGCAAACGAAATGTCGCCAAAGCCGTGGTTGAATCGGCCATAGACGCCAAATCTAAAGACAATGTCAGCGTCATTGCGCTTCCGCATATATCGCCTGCGCCGGAAAGCGCGGAGAAGATCGCCCTGGCGGTGTGCGACGGCATGAAAAGCGAAGGCTATCTGCACGCGCAGGCGGCGCTGGATGCGTTTTCAGCCACGGTGCTTAAATATAATGGCCGCGCGGTCAGCGAATCGCGCGCCGAAGGCATGGATGCGCCCTCACCCCCGCCGGATTTCCGCGCGCGGTTCGCCGCGGCGGCGCGGAGCGGAGTGCGCTCAAACGGAGTGGGTTAAAGCGTAGAGCGCCACGGCGGCTGCATTCGAGACATTCAAGGACTCCATTTGCTTGTGGATGGGGAGCTTGACCAGCAGGTCGCAGCGCTCGGCGGTCAGCCGCCGCAAGCCCTTGCCTTCCGCGCCCAGAACTAGCGCCGTCTTTGCGCCCAGGTTGGCCTGCGCGACGGTCTGCCTGGCTTCCCCGTCGAGGCCTGCCACCCAATAGCTGGCCTTCTTCAGCGCCTCCAGCGCATGCGCCAGGTTGGAGACGGCAATCAGCGGAACCAGCTCCAGCGCGCCGGACGCCGCCTTGGCCAGCGCGCCCGTCATCTCCGGCGCATGGCGGGAGGTGATGATGACGGCGCCTGCATCGAACGCCGCCGCCGAGCGCAGGATGGCGCCGACATTGTGCGGATCGGTCACCTGGTCGAGCAGGAGCACCGGCTTTTCAAGCCCCAGCGCCAGCCAATCTTCCAAGCTTACCTCTTCGAGCGGGTCAGCCTCCACCGCCACGCCCTGATGCACCGCGCCCGGCGGCAGCAGTTTTTCCAGGCGGAATGCATCGACCGTCTCCGCCTTGGGGTGGCGTTTCGGGTCGAGCGCAAGGCTTTCGCCCCGCCCTGCCGATGGGTTAAGGAGTACGCGGCGGATGCGCCGGTCGGGGTTTTTCAGCGCGGCATTCGCCGCATGCAGCCCGTAAAGCCATAGAGGCTTGAATGCCATAATTATTTTCCGTTTCAGGGGTTGCGTTTACCGTAAGCCCTATACCTTAAGCCTTTAACTGCCGCAATGCGCTTGCAAAAGTTGGGGCAAGCTCTTAAAAGACGGGGTTCGGTGCGAATCGCGCCTGTGGAGGGATGGCCGAGTGGTCAATGGCAGCAGACTGTAAATCTGCCCCCGTAAGGGTTCGAAGGTTCAAATCCTTCTCCCTCCACCATATTCTATGAATAGAAATAATATAGTTATTTACTGTTCGCTCTTCACTTACATCGCAATCTATAAGGGACACTACCAGTTAAAAATTGAAATTAAGCGTCGGTAAATAGTGATACAAAATTTATTAGATGGTCACCATTCGTCAAACTATCTCAATTTGCCACCAAGCCTGCCTTCACTGAGCTTATCCACAAATCCATTTCGTTCCCGATCATATCGGCAAAACCGATATGTCGTTGCATAGGCCGACCCAACTCTCCGTTTCCGTTGCGATTGGCGGCACGCACCAGCTTAATGAAAGGAAAACTTTCCTTTGCCGCTTGTAGCGTCTTCTTTAGCGCAATAGGAGCGCGGTCAGGATCGAAGCGTAACCGGGGCTGTTCCTCTTCTCTATCCGGAGAATACAACCCGCCAGCGTCTTGCTGAATTGGCAATGGCACTGTATACCCTGATAAAAGGTAAACCGACGCCGTATTTAGCAGGGTATGCATGGCAATTAGAACCACACAAGAACGTACAGGCAAGCTCCGCAGCCATTATACCATCCCTCATCTGCCCCTTTCTCTTGATATAGAGACAAAGAAAATATTGAAGAAAGCGGCGGAAGCGCGCTCGGCATTGGCTGAACTAAAGGGCGTTGCGGTAAGCATGCCGAATGAAACGATCCTCATCAGCACTTTAGCGTTGCAGGAGGCTAAAGATAGCTCTGCCATTGAGAACATCATCACCACGCACGACGAGCTTTATCAAAGCGATATAACAACCAGGCAATTTGCCAGCACTGCCTCAAAGGAAGTGCATTTATACGCCGCAGCGCTCCGCAGCGGATATATGGAAGTCAAGCGTTCCGGATTGCTTACCAACAATCATGTCAAGGCAATCCAAGCCGCGATTGAGGGTAATGATGCAGGTTTTCGCAGCCAGTCCGGCACGGCGCTTAAAAATGATCAGACAGGCGAAGTCGTATACGTCCCGCCGCAGGAGCTGGAACATATTGAATCTTATATGCGCAATCTCGAAAATTTTATCAACGACAATACGCTTTCCGACTGGGACACTTTAGTAAAGATGGCCATCATCCATCATCAATTTGAAAGTATTCATCCATTTTTTGACGGCAATGGCCGCACGGGGAGGATTGTCAACATTCTTTACTTGGTAAAGCAGGGTTTGCTTGACACTCCTATCCTTTACCTTTCCCGCTATATCAATCAGCAC
>CAYMDD010000192.1:0-3908 GCA_964389045.1 uncultured Rickettsiales bacterium | reverse complement strand
ATCGACAGGGGCTTAAAAGCCGACATCATTAAGTGGAGAAAAGCATTGTCACATAACAGGCGGATTACTGTTTTTCTGCGGCAAGATGCCGGCAGAGCGATGACGAAATTGTGGGATGAGGATAGAGAACGGTTCCTTACCTACATAAACGCGACACTGGAAGATGAGAGGCTGACGGAAAGAAAAGATGTCAAATCTGTTTCATTCGAACGATTCCTGGATAAGGAAGTGGCGGTTGCAAAGCTGGAGAACAGAGGCGATGTAATTTATGACGTGGCCACCGAGCAGGATGCAGGGGAAACGCTGGACAGGGTTCACCAGGCATTGGGCATCCCGATTTCCGCGCACGAGGAGTTGGAGGAATCAGGCGATACGATCCGCTTAAGGCATGCGTTCATCGACGCGGTGAAGGCGCTTAAAATGCTGGGAAGGGCCAATCCTTTGAGCCAAGAGGATAAAGAAGCCTATACCGACCAGGTACGTGAAGCCCCGCAGGTTTTTCGCCTATATGCCGAAAAGCGGAGGCAAGATGCGGTGTATGCCCGCGATATTTCCCCCGATGATCCGTTCCACGCCAATGTGAATGAGGGTTCCGCCGCAATATTGGAGGGCATGGCCGAATACCTGGAAAAGCATATCGTCCCCGTCCTTCCTCAAGCGCGAGGCCGGTAAACTAACGCCTGCTGAACGCCTGCATTAATTCCCCGATATTGCTCATCGGCTGCAGCGTGAGCGATGTTTGGGGCGATTTAGGCGGAGTTGGGCACCAGGCTTGCGCAAATCCCAGCTTTTCCGCCTCTTTAAGCCTGCTATTCAGTCGGCTAACCTGGCGAATTTCACCCGATAATCCGATTTCTCCAAAAACAACAGTTTCCTTCGGCAGGGGTTCATCTTTCAGGGCGGAAATAAGCGCCGCCGCTGCGGCCAAATCCGCTGCCGGTTCGGTGATGCGCAGGCCGCCGGCCACGTTTAAGTACACTTCCTTGTCGCTGAAGCGCAAATTCAGCCGCGTTTCCAGCACGGCCAGGATCATGGAAAGGCGGTTTCCGTCCCAGCCCACCACGGCGCGGCGCGGGCTGGTCATGTAAGACGGCGCCACCAGCGCCTGCATCTCCACCAGTAAGGGGCGCGAACCCTCGAGGCCGGCAAACACCGCCGAGCCGCTTACCTGGTCTTGCCTGCCGGTCAAGAAAAGGGAAGAGGGGTTGGGCACTTCCTCCAGCCCTCTCTCGCCCATTGAAAACACGCCGATCTCATCCGTGCCGCCGAAGCGGTTTTTCACCGCGCGCAGGATGCGGAACGGATGCCCACGCTCGCCCTCGAAATAAAGCACCGTATCCACCATATGCTCCAGCACCCTGGGGCCTGCGATCTGCCCGTCCTTGGTCACGTGTCCGACCAGGAAAAGAGTGATGCCGCGTTTTTTCGCCAGGCGGATCAGCTCATGGCTGGCCGCACGCACTTGGCTGACGGTGCCGGGCGCGGCTTCGATATTGTCAATATACATCGTCTGCACCGAATCGATCACGGCGATGGCGATCCCCCCTTGATTCCCCCCCGCAAGCAAAGGGGAATCAAGCGATGCCACAATATCACGCACGCTCGTGGCGGAAGCCAGCATCACGCCTTCGTGGTGCAGCCCCAGCCGTTTCGCCCGCAGGCTCACCTGCGCCGCCGATTCCTCTCCCGTGATGTATGCGGAAGGCATGCCCGCCTTGGCCGCCGCCACGACCGTTTGCAGCAGTAGCGTCGATTTCCCGATGCCCGGATCGCCGCCGATCAGGATGGCCGAGCCTTGCACCAGCCCTCCGCCCAATACACGGTCCAGCTCTTGAATGCCGGTGGGCAGGCGCGGCGCTTCCGCCATATGCTCATTAAGCTGCGCCCACTCTACCGCCTTGCCTTTCCCCACGCTTAAACCCTTAGGCACGGGAGCCGCTTGCTCTTCCTGAATCGTGTTCCATTCGCCGCACGCATCGCAGCGGCCCGACCATTTAGTGCTGAGAGCGCCGCATGCCTGGCACGCATAAGATGAAGTTGCTTTGGCCATGCGTTATATATGCGTAGTATAGGCGTAAGTTGCAACCGGCTTTGAAAAAAGTGTATCCTCGCATGCATTGTGAAAAAGGAGTGCCACGGATGGGTTTGCTGATCGCATTGCTGCTGGCGGCGGGGGCGGGGGTTTGGCTGAACAAGCAGTGGCAGGCGTCATCGCCGAAGCGAAAGCCCGGTACGATGCTCACCGAAGACGAAGCGCGCGATATCCTGGGCGTAAGTCAGGATGCGGATGCTGAAGCGATACGCGCCGCATGGAAGCGCCTGATGGCGAAGCTGCACCCCGACCAGGGCGGGACGGATTATCTTGCCGCGCGCATCAATGCCGCCAAGGAGCGGCTGATCGGCAAATAGCCTAATTGTCGATTTTGTTGTTCCCCGGCGCCGTGCTCGGGTAGCGTGATTTCTTCATCAGCCACATGCCGATATAAGTGCTGATCCAGCAGGCGGAAATGAACACGCATACCTGCCCGAACTGCCCCCATTGAAACCCGGAGGCGATGACAAAAGCAAGCATGGGGATGGCAAGCACGCCCACCAGCAGCATCGTCCACCACATCACGCCGCGGATGGCGGTTTCAACCTTGGGCGAATATGTCGGCGGGGAAAGGGGTTCATCGTTCATGCGCGGCACCTCGTGATTGACCTCATTTAATCATACGCCATCCGAAACGCCTTGGCAAGCTCCGCCCCATCAGCGCTTCTTCAGCGGCACGAACGCCCTCGGCTCCTCGCCGGTGAACAGCTGGCGAGGGCGCCCGATCTTGGTTTTGGGGTCTTCCATCATCTCTTTCCACTGCGCCACCCAGCCTACGGTTCTGGCGACTGCGAACAGCACGGTGAACATCTTGGTGGGGATCCCCATCGCGCGGTAAATGATGCCGGAGTAGAAGTCCACGTTGGGGTAAAGCTTGCGGCTGACGAAATATTCGTCTTCCAGCGCGATGCGCTCCAGCTCAATGGCGATTTTCAAGAGCGGTTCGTCGATCTGCCCCAGCTCTTCGAGCACTTCGCGGCAGGTTTCGCGCAATACCTTCGCGCGGGGATCGTAATTCTTATAGACGCGATGGCCGAAGCCCATCAGCTTCACGCCGGATTGCTTATCTTTCACCTTGGCGATGAATTCCGGGATCTTGTCCGCCGTGCCAATTTCGCGCAGCATGTTGATGACGGCCTCGTTGGCGCCGCCGTGCAGTGGCCCCCAGAGCGAGGCTATCCCTGCGCCGATGCAGGCGAACGGATTCGCGCCGGAGGATCCTGCCATGCGCACCGTGGAGGTGGAGGCGTTCTGCTCATGATCGGCATGGAGGATGAGAATTTTATCCATCGCCCGCGCCAGCACCGGCGACACTTTATACGGCTCGCAGGGCGTGGAGAACATCATGTGCAAGAAATTCTCGGCGAAGCCAAGCTGGTTCTGCGGATAGATGAACGGCTGGCCGATAGAGTATTTATATGCCATCGCAGCCAAGGTCGGCATCTTAGCGATGAGGCGGTAGGCCGCAAGCTCACGCTCCGCCGCCACGCTGATGTCGAGCGAATCGTGGTAGAACGCGGAAAGCGAGGCCACCGCGCCCACCATGATCGCCATCGGGTGCGACATGCGGGGGAAACCGCGGTAGAGGAAGTGCAGCTGCTCATGCGCCATCGTATGCATCACGATGGTGCGGTCGAACTTCTCTTTTTCTTTCGCATTGGGCAGCGAACCGTTCAGCAGCAGATACGCCACTTCCAGGAAATCGCTGCCGTCGGCGAGCTGATCGATGTCGTAGCCGCGGTAGCGCAGGATGCCTTTATCGCCGTCAATGAAGGTAATGCCCGATTCGCAGGAGGCGGTGGACATGAAGCCGGGA
>CAYMDD010000191.1:0-3916 GCA_964389045.1 uncultured Rickettsiales bacterium | reverse complement strand
ATCAAAATCGAGGTCGTGGTGTAAGACACGATGGTGGAGCGCACGGTGGAGGCCATCATCGGCGCTGCGCGCACCGGGCGCATCGGCGACGGCAAGATTTTCGTGCTCCCTATCGAAGAAGTCATTCGCATCCGCACAGGGGAGAAGGGTGCGGAGGCGATTTGAAGTTTTATTGACATATGGCACTTTTATATGGTAAGGTATGCCATATGAAGCAACCCATCGAAAACCGTAAAATAACAGCGTTCATTCCCGCTCAAATGCTGGAGAGCGCTATGAATGACCTTGGCTTGGGCGTGACGGAAACGCTCAAAGCAGGATTAGAGGCGCTCCAGCGCGAACGGGCGGTACGCAAAATGATTGCTTTGCGCGGCAAGCTGCAATTTGAAATCGACGTGAATGAGTTGCGGAAAGACCGCGATTGATCGCCGCCGACACCAATGTGTTTATTGCTTATTTTAGCGGGAGCCATACGCCGCAGGCGCTTTTGCTGCAACGTTATGCCGAAGCCGGTGAATTGACTGTTCCGCCCGCAGTGGTTGCCGAGCTTTTAAGCGACCAAATTTCCGGTGAAATGATATGCCCTATTTTGCAAGGGTTGCCGCTGATTCCGCAGGATGACGGCTATTGGTTCCGTATTGGCGCTTTGCGCGCGACGCTGCGTGCATACGGCTTGAAAGCCCAAATCGTTGATACGATGATTGCGCAAAATTGCATCGACCATGATCTGCCGCTGCTGACGCTGGACCGCGATTTCCGGCACTTTAGCGCCTATGGCGGGTTGCGCCTGATCGAAACATAAGCAAAGCGCCGACAACCCCTTTACATCCCCTTTACACTGTATTATGCCTGCCGTAACGATAAAATACAAAAAGCCACAGCGACGTTGTAAGTAATTAGTTTATATATATCATGAGGATAGCATGGCCGTCGATAATGTTTTCAAGATGATCCAGGAACACGATGTGCAGTTCGTCGATTTCCGCTTCACCGACCCGAAGGGCAAGTGGCAGCACACCTGCTACATCGCCGACAAGGTGGATCAGGGGAGCTTCGAAGACGGCATCATGTTCGACGGCTCCTCGATTGCGGGGTGGAAATCGATCAACGAATCGGACATGATCCTGATGCCGGATGCATTCTCCGCCTTCATCGATCCATTCGCCGCCCAGCCGACGATGGTGATTTTCTGCGATGTGGTGGAGCCTTCCACCGGCCAGGCTTACGGGCGCGACCCGCGCTCCACCGCCAAGCGCGCGGAAGCGTATCTGGGCTATACAGGCTTGGGCGATACCGCGTATTTCGGGCCGGAGCTGGAATTCTTCGTGTTCGACGATGTGCGCCACAAGGTGACGGGCACTTCCGCCTTCCTCGAAATCGACAGCGAGGAATTTCCCGTCAATACCAATAAGGTCTACCAGACCGGCAACATGGGGCACCGGCCTTCGACCAAGGGCGGCTATTTCCCCGTGCAGCCGGTGGATTCGCTGGCGGATCTGCGCGGCGAGATGCTCTCTACGCTGAAACAAGTCGGCATCGTGCCGGTGCTGCACCACCATGAGGTAGCGCCCGCGCAATGTGAGCTGGGCTTTGATTTCTCCACGCTGACCGCTACCGCCGACAATGTGCAGAAATACAAATACGTCATTCACAACGTGGCGCATTCCTACGGCAAAACGGCCACCTTCATGCCCAAGCCCATCTCAGGCGATAACGGCTCCGGCATGCATTGCCACCAGTCGATCTGGAAAGACGGCAAGCCGCTTTTCGCGGGCAACGGCTACGCCGACCTTTCGGAAACCTGCCTGTATTATATCGGCGGCATCATCAAGCACGCCAAGGCGATCAACGCCTTCACCAACGCTTCCACCAACAGCTATAAGCGCCTAATCCCCGGTTTCGAGGCGCCGGTGCTGCTGGCTTACTCCGCGCGCAACCGCTCGGCGTCGATCCGCATCCCGTATGTGGCTTCGCCCAAGGGCAAGCGCATCGAAGTGCGCTTCCCCGACCCGACGGCGAATCCCTACCTTGCCTTCGCCGCGATGCTGATGGCAGGCCTGGACGGCATCGAGAAAAAAATCCACCCCGGCGACGCGATGGACAAAAACCTCTACGACCTTCCGCCGGAGGAGCTGAAAGACGTGCCGACCGTGTGCGGCAGCTTGCGCGAAGCGCTGAATGCGTTGAGCGCCGACCGCGATTTCCTGAAGAAAGGCGATGTCTTTACGGACGACCAAATCGATTCCTACATCGACCTGAAGATGCAGGACGTCTACCGCTTCGAGCATACGCCGCACCCGATCGAGTTCGATATGTATTATAGCGTATAGGCAAGCCATTACATAGGCACAGCCGTACGGCGCTTATTATAGCGCCGTACGGCTCTTATCGTTTCGTTTGTACTTAATCTCCAAATCCACTTCTAGATCCTTGTTCTTCAGTTCCACCTTCAAATCCGCGTGCCGGCTGGCAATAGTGGTAATTGTAGCCAACTAACGCTGCATCATCGCGTGGGTCAAAATCGTCATAGGCCTGATTACCATTGCGTTCAATTTCAAGTTCAGCGGTTAAGTATTCAGGATTAATTTCATATGCATTTACAATTTTGGTGACGGTAAGTACATAACGGTATGTATTAAAGCCAAGCCCCGTAATGCGAGTATTAAAAGCGCACTGATCGCCAAACCCGTGTGTTTCAATTTGCCTAGCCACGCTTTCGTCTGACACGGATATAAGGTTTACTGAAAGGCTAGCTATAGCAGAGCTACTGACAAATGCAGTAGCTAGCATACTAATGAAAAAAGTTTTTAATTTCATTGTCATAACCATTAATAATTTTTAATAAAAATAAAAAGCAACTACTTTAATAAGCAATTACATTTTAACACTAACAACCTTGTGTGACAATTCAGTGACAAGTTTATGAACATTACGTTACAATGGCGTGAACCCGCTCCGTTCTCTCCTAATAAAGGCCAACTACATATGTCTTTGACGTTAGTCAGCACCGTCAAAGCTTATTTGACGGATAGATTCCGCTTTCTTATAATATCATCTACCTTTATGCAGTCTTGTGCTTTATGACCTTCGTATATACTTTTCTTAGTGCCGTGCTATTTGCATTAGCGGGCGCTTTCTTAAAGCTTTGCGGCACACTTCGTGATTAGCGCATGAGCGGCTTCATCTTTTTCCTGGGCATCGTTACCTTGCTGTTGTTGCTCTACTTGGTAGCGGCGCTGCTCAAGCCTGAATTGTTTCCTTAAAAAATCGTATCGACAGCTTTATGCTCGAAGTAGTTCTGCTTTTTGCCGCGCTGGCTTTGTGCCTGAAACCGCTTGGCGCGTATATGGCCAGGGTTTATTCCGGCCATGCGGGTTGGCTGGAGCGGCGCATCGGCTTTGTGGAGAGGCTTATCTACCGCGCATGCAGCGTGGATGCGGAGCATTCAATGGCATGGAGCGAGTACACGCGCAGCGTGCTTATCTTCTCGTTCGGCGGTTTTCTATTGCTTTACGCGCTGCTGTTGTGCCAGGGCGCGCTGCCGCTGAATCCGCAAGCGTTTCCGGGCTTGACGCCGGATGCGGCATTCAACGCCGCGGTGAGTTTCGTTACCAACACCAACTGGCAATCGTATGCGGGCGAGGCGAGCTTAAGCTATCTCTCGCAAGCTGCCGGGCTGACGGTGCAGAATTTTCTCTCCGCTTCCGCCGGCATGGCGGTGGCGGCGGCGTTTTTCCGCGCGTTCAGCTTAAAGAAAGCGGAAACTATCGGCAATTTCTGGGCGGATCTGACGCGCGGGGTGCTTTATATTCTGCTGCCGCTTTCGGTTATGTTCGCGCTGCTTTACGCATCGCAAGGGGTGGTGCAGAGCTTCGGCGCGTATGTGCCCTACGAGGCGTGGGGGCAGGGGCTAGGG
>CAYMDD010000190.1:0-3944 GCA_964389045.1 uncultured Rickettsiales bacterium | reverse complement strand
CCTACGGGATTTGCCTGATCCTCTACAGCGAGGAGGTCAAAATCCCTAAGGCGGCCTGGCGGATGTCCTGGCGTCTCGCCGGGAAGATCGCCTCTTGAGCATTTGCCCCTCACGCCCTGACAGGCGGAGGGGCTTGCTTTTTAGCGCTCGAGGGTGTCTTCGGTGATATTCCTGCGGATGCGCCGCATCGCAAGGCTATAGATTTCCGGCACTCTCCGCGCGGAGATGCCTAAATGCTCGCCGATGTCCTTAAAGCTTTCCCCGTTCTGCACGCCTTCGACGGTTTTTCTTTCGTGCATGGAGAGCCTGCCCAGAATTTCTCTCAGCCGCTCTGCGCGGGTGTGCAGAAGCTCGCTCCTGCTTACGAGGTGGTGCGATTCCGCCGCGCCGGGGTGCGCGGCGAATTGCGCGGAAAGCGGCATCGAGTTGTCGCTGTCGCTATTCTCCAGCGATTGCAGATCGGTGAAGGCGATAGTCCCATTGTGATCGCTCGCGTGCGTCATCAGCGCATCGAAGAGGTGAAACAGCGCGGTCTTGAGATACGTGCCGAACCGCGTGCCGTACTCGGGGTCGTATTTCATGGCGACATCGGGCAGACCGCCATATGCGGCCAGGGAATCGTTACTTTTAAACGGAACGCCGCACATGCCGAACTGCACCAGGTCGCCCGCGTCGAACTGCCGGATGAACGCATAGTCGGATAATCCGCCGCGCCTCAATCCGACCCGGTCGCGGTATTGTTTGGCGGCGACGTATACCAGCGGAGTGTTGAAGACCATGAACGCATTCAGCACGGCGCTCCCCTCAGCGTCTTGCTTAACGGCTTCCACCTGCTGCCTGGCGGGCGTTTCTGCCGGTATGCCGAGGCGTTCGCGCACCGCGTTGCGGCGGCGGCTTAAGCCCAAATTCGCCTCCTGGAACAGCGCGCCCCGGTGCGGCTTATGCGCGGTGATAATGGAAGCGAGCACCGCGAAGCTTGAATCCATCTCGATCTTGGAAATGCCGGGGTCAAGCGGCAGACCGCGGAGAAAATCCAGGCTTAAGCGGACGCTTTCGCGCTCGCCTTCGCTTAAATCGGCTTCGAATGTCTTTAAATCCACCGGCGCTTGGAGACGTTTTTACTGTTGTTTCCCGTAAAGCCTGAAACGCTTCCCTCGCCAAGCGCTAATGCTGCATGCCGCCCTTGCGCGGCAAGCTCATCTCTTTTGTATTGCCTGCGTGAGGGTTTCCTTCTACAAATAAACGGTTTTTTACCAGTCACTGCATCCTGAGGACGCTTGCCGCCTTGGGGGTGGCAGGTTGGGGATTATCAACCCCCCTCGGATGGCTCCTTTTGGAGATGCGCCATGCAACGGGTTTTCCGTTTTGTGTGGGCGATCCCGTACCGCCTCTTGATTGCCCTGGCGTTTCTGATGTTGGTGCTTATCTCCATCATCACGGAACACCGGAACATTTTCTTGAAGCTGACGGGCGTTTACATCGGCACGATCGGCTCGCTGTTCTTTCTGTCCACCTACACGTATCTGCCCCGCGACGGGTGGATGTGCGTATTCCGGTGGGCGCGCCGCTCGGTGAATTCGTTATGGCAGGGATGCCGGCATTTCACCCTCGGGCGCAGGTGCGCATGGGCGGCGGCAGGATCGGCGTTCTTCGCCCTGTTTATCTGGTCGGCTGACCAGACATACAGCTTTCCGCTGCAACTGGCGGGAATGGTGATCGGCGCATCGGGCGGGTACGGGTGCTTTTTCCGTATCAGCCACATCGTGCCGCCGCTCGATCCTTGCCCGGTCATGCGGCGCGCCAAGCCGCCGATCAAGGCGCGAAAGCAGCCGCTGGATGTCTAGACATCCTTAAAACCGCCCCGGCCAGACCGGCTTGGGCGGTTTTTTTATGTTATTTGCATTTTTTTGGCGGTACAACCTTGACAGGCTGTGCGTGACGCTTATATCCGAGCGCATCACCGAAGACGGTGATATGTAAAGACATGCATCTCATTGGTCTTTAACTTACTTAGATAGGAGCTAACTTTATGAATATTCGTCCTTTGGGCGACCGTCTGGTCGTCCGCCGCCTGGAGGCGGAAGAAAAAACCACCGGCGGCATCATTATCCCCGACACCGCCAAGGACAAGCCGCAGGAAGCGGAAGTGCTCGCCGTCGGCCCCGGCGCGCGCGATGATAACGGCAAAGCCATTCCGATGGACGTGAAGGTTGGCGACGTGGTGCTGTTCACCAAATGGGGCGGCAACGAAATCAAGGTCGACGGCCAGGAAGTGATCGTCCTCAAGGAATCCGACGTCATCGGCGTCCTGGAAGGCAGGAAAGCACCGGCGAAGAAAGCTGCTTAGGCGGTTGCCAGGTTGCTGGGTTTCTAGGTTTCTAGGCATCCCAAGCAACCAGGAAACCGAGAAACTCAGAAACCACTAAACAAACGGAGCAAGAACAAATGTCCGCAAAAGAACTCAAATACGGCGCCGATGCACGCACGCAGATGCTGCAAGGCGTGGAAGCGCTGGCGCGCGCCGTGCGCGTCACCTTAGGCCCCCGTGGCCGCAACGTGATCCTCGACAAGTCGTTCGGAGCACCCCGCACCACGAAGGACGGCGTGTCGGTGGCAAAAGAAATCACCCTTTCCAACAAATTCCAGAACATCGGCGCGCAGATGCTGCGCGAGGTGGCAAGCAAAACCAACGACAAGGCCGGCGACGGCACCACCACCGCCACCGTGCTCGCGCACGCCATCGTCATGGAAGGTTCCAAGGCGGTTGCGGCAGGCTTGAACCCGATGGATCTGAAACGTGGCATCGATCTGGCAGTGAATGCCGTGGTCGAGGCTATCAAGCAGAAGAGCAAGCCGGTCAACTCCAAGGCCGAATGGGCGCAGGTCGCCACCATCTCCGCCAACGGCGACACCGAAATCGGCAACAAGATCGCCGATGCGATGGAAAAAGTCGGCAAGGAAGGCGTCATCACCGTCGAGGAAGCCAAGGGCCTGGAATTCGAGCTGGAAACCGTGGAAGGCATGCAGTTCGACCGCGGCTATCTATCGCCCTATTTCATCACCAACGCCGAGAAAATGACCGTGGAGCTGGACAGCCCCTATATTCTCATCTTCGAGAAGAAGCTCTCCGGCCTTCAGCAGATGCTTCCCCTGTTGGAAGCAGTCGTTCAGCAGCAGCGCCCGCTCCTCATCATTGCCGAGGACGTCGAAGGCGAAGCGCTGGCGACCCTGGTGGTCAACAAGCTGCGCGGCGGCCTGAAAGTGGCAGCCGTCAAAGCTCCCGGCTTCGGCGACCGCAGGAAGGCCATGCTGGAAGACATTGCCATCCTCACGGCGGGCGAAGTCATCAGCGAAGATCTGGGCATCAAGCTTGAGAACGTGACGGTCAAAAGCCTTGGCCGCGCCAAGAAAGTGGTCATCACCAAGGACGACACCACCATCGTGGACGGCGCGGGCGAGAAGAACGCGATTCAGGCACGTACCACGCAGATCCGCGCGCAGATCGAGGAAACCTCCTCCGATTACGACCGCGAGAAGCTGCAGGAGCGGCTGGCCAAGCTGGCCGGCGGCGTGGCCGTGCTGAAAGTCGGCGGATCGACGGAAGTGGAAGTGAAGGAGCGCAAAGACCGCGTGGACGATGCGCTGCATGCCACCCGTGCCGCCGTGGAAGAAGGCATCGTGCCGGGCGGCGGCGTCACCCTGCTCTATGCTTCCAAGGTGCTCGACGGCCTGAAAGTTGAGAGCGACGATCAGCGCGCAGGCGTGAACATCGTCAAGCGCGCCCTGCAAGCGCCGCTCCGCCAGATCGTGGAGAACGCCGGCCTCGACGGCGCCGTCGTGGCGGGCAAGCTGCTCGAGGGCAGCGACACCAACCACGGCTTCGACGCCCAGAAGCTCGACTACGTGGACATGATTAAGGCGGGCATCATCGACCCCACCAAGGT
>CAYMDD010000189.1:3622-3967 GCA_964389045.1 uncultured Rickettsiales bacterium | reverse complement strand
TATGTACATATGTCAATACACATCCTTCACGTACCTATCCTCTTCCGCCATCAGCAGCAATGCGTTCTCCGCTTCTTCGCGGCTGCCTTTGCGGCGTTCCAGGAGATGGATCAGCGTTTCCTCCACGTCTTTGCTCATCGGCTCTTTCGCGCCGCAGACATAGAGCGCCGCGCCGCCTTCCAGCCAGTCGAGCAGCTCCTCGCCGTGGGCGCGCATCTTGTCCTGCACATAGATTTTCTGCGCCTGGTCGCGCGAGAAGGCGGCATCGAGGCGGGTAAGGGAGCCGCTGCCTAAGTAATCCTGCCATTCGGCCTGGTAGAGAAAATCGGTATGCGCGTATTGCTC
>CAYMDD010000189.1:0-3612 GCA_964389045.1 uncultured Rickettsiales bacterium | reverse complement strand
CTTTCTCCGCCCGCTCCTGCATGAAGGCGCGAAACGGGGCGATGCCGGTGCCGGGGCCGACCATGATGATGTCCGTCTCGTCGTTCGGCGGCAGCTTGAAGCGGGCGTTGCGCTGGATATAGAACTGAATGGGGTCGCCCGCCTTCAGGCCGGAGAGGTAATGCGAGCAGACGCCGTATTCGCGCATGCCGTTTTCGTTCAGGTGGTAGGCGTGGCTTACCGTCAGATGCAACTCGTCCGACGTAACCGCCTGGGAGGAAGCGATGGAATAAAGCCTTGGGCTAGGCGGCGGCGTCTGGCCGTCGGCGGGGATCATGATGCCCGCCGCGTCGCCGGGGCTGTAGACGATGGGATCTTCGAACCGGATTTCGATGTGGAAGGTTTCCTTGTTCGATCCGTGATCGTTTAAGTTGACGATGTCCTTGATTGTGCCTGCCACCGGCTCCAGGCGCGAATAGCCGCGGCCTGTGGCGGGCGCGCTGAAGGCTGCCGTTTTAGGCGCGCCTGCGCTGACGGGGCCGAGAGCGCTCAAGGCGCCTTCGACCCAGGAGGGCGCATGCGCGGCGAAATCGATATCGAGCAGCTGCGTGGGGTAGAATTTCTCCGCGCCGCGCTTGTTCAGCTCGTCATCGACGATGGTCGCGGCGAGGCAGAACTGCGCGTAGGATCGATCGCCCAGTCCCAGCACGGCATAGCGCAGTTTTTTCAAGTCCGCCACCGCGCCGCCGGTCAGCTGCTCGAAAAATTTCTTCGCCATGTCCGGCGGATCGCCTTCGCCGTGGGTGGCGCTGATGAATACGGCGGGTTCGTCGAGCGCAGCCAAATCCTCCACCCTCACGCGGCTTAAAGGAGTGGATTTCGCCTTAAAGCCTCGCGCCTTGGCGGCTTTCTCCAGGCTCTGCGCGATGCCCTTGGCGTTGCCGGTTTCGGTGGCGAAATAAATATGCAAGGTGGGCGCGCTCGCCTGCTCCTGCGGCGCGGCTTCGCCCGCGGCGCCGTTAATGTAACCGGCGAGCCAGATGCGCTGGTCACGGTTCAGCGACGCCATCAGCTGGTCGAGCAATTGCTTCTGGCCGTTATCCAGCATGGATGTCTCCGCTTAACCGCATCACTTTCCCGTCCTGCACATGGAGGCCGCATTCCTTTTGGTCTTCCTCCCACCACCAGCGCCCGGCGCGGATGGGTTCGCCCGGCGCAATCGCGCGCGTGCACGGCGCGCAGCCGATGGAAGGGAAGCCTTGCTCATGCATGGGGTTATAAGGCACATCATGCGCTTTGACAAACGCCATGACGCTCTCGAACGCGGCATCCGCCAGAGGATAGAGCGCCACGATATTCCTGCCTGCATCCCACAAACCGAACGGCAATTCACCCCTGGACTCGGAATGCTCGCGCCGTACGCCGCTAATCCAGACATCTGTGTTTTGCAATGCACGGGACAGCGGCTCGACTTTGCGGATGTGGCAGCAGGTTTTGCGGTTCTGGACGGAAGCATAAATGCTGTTGATGCCGCGCTCGGTGACGAATTGCTGGATGGCTCCTGCATCCGGGTAATAGGTTTCGATAGGAATCCCGTATCGTTCGCGCGATTGCTGATGGGTGCGGTGCGTTTCCTCGAATAAGCGCCCGGTATCCAGCGTGAAGAGGCGGATGGGAAGATGTTCGTCCGCGATGACATGGGTGATCGCCTGGTCTTCCACGCTGAAGCTGGTGGAAAAGGCGATGCGCAAATGGGAATACGCGCGCAACGCGCGCAAGCGCTCCGGCCAGGGAAGGGGTGAGAGTTTCGCGTTTAATTCCTGCGCCAACGCCTCGCTCATGCCGCACCCCGCGATTCGAAAAACCGGCCTTGTTCCCGCGGCTCCTCGCGCCAGGATTGGGTTTCGCGCAACCCGACCACACCGCCCACGATCAGCAGGGTGGGGGTGATAAACTCCCGCGCGCCGTGGAGGGCGGCGAAATCCTTGAGGGCGCTTGCGTATTCGCGGTGAAAGGGGGTTGCGCCCTGCTCGATGAGCAGCATGGGCGTATCGGGCGCGAAGCCTGCCTCCAGCAGTTTTTCCGCCAATGCGGCGCGCCGCGCCGTGCTCATGTAGAACACCAGCGTTTCATGGCGGCTCAAGGCCAGCGAGCGCCAGAAATCCCGGTCGCGCAGCTGTTCGTCGTAGAGAGTCAGGAAGCGCACCGCATTGGCTCCGCCGCGCTCGGTGAGCGGGATGCCCGCATGCGCCGCGCAGGCCAGCGCTGCCGTCACGCCGGGGCAAATCTGCCACGGCACGCTTAAAGCCGCCGCTACGGCGATTTCCTCTGCCGCATGCGCGTAGACGCCCGGATCGCCGCCTTTTAGGCGCACCACGATGCGCTTCCGGCTTAAATGTTCTCTCAGCAATTCCCCAATTTCCGCCTGCGTGCGCCGATGATCGCCGCGCTCTTTGCCGACGGGGAGCTTGAGCGCGTCTTTGCGCGCATAGCGCGCAAGCAGCTCGCCC
The DNA here is from genome assembly GCA_964389045.1 of uncultured Rickettsiales bacterium. Classification (GTDB taxonomy): domain Bacteria; phylum Pseudomonadota; class Alphaproteobacteria; order Rickettsiales; family SXRF01; genus CAYMDD01. Next base: position 1,123 of record CAYMDD010000189.1, on the reverse strand, counting down.
GCTACCAGCCGGTCGTAGAGAATCACATCCGCCTGCCCCAGCATCCGCGCGCCCTGCACGGTGATTAAATCCGCATGGCCTGCGCCCGCGCCCACCAGCCAGAGGGCGGCGCGCGCCGCCGCCGGCTGCTCCTCCAATGCCTGGGCGAACAGCCGCTCGGCTTTGAAATGATTGCCTTCCAGCACTTCCTGCGCAATTGCGCCTTCGAGCGCTTCTTCCCAGAACAGCCTTCTCGCCTGGAGGTTGGGGAAGTGCTTTTTCACCCGGTCTTTCCTGGTTTCGATCCATTCCGCCAGCGCCGCCAGGTTCCACGGCAGCGCCTGCTCGATGGTGCGCTTGATCAACCGCGCCAATGTCGGCGAAATGCCGGCAGTGGACACCGCCACCTGCACCTCCCCGCGGGCGACGACGGCGGGGAAAATAAAATCGCACAATTCAGGCGTATCGACCACGTTGATGAGCAGGCCGAGCGCCTTGGCGTCGGCATGGATGCGGGCGTTTAAGGCGGGGTCATCGGTGGCGGCGATGACGAACGCTGCGCCTTCCAGGTGATGCGGGGCATACGCTTCCTGATGCAGCGTTCCGCCTGCGGCATTGACGTGCGCAGCAAGCAGGGGCAGAATGTCGGGCGCTACGACACGCAGGCGCGCGCCGCTTGCCAGCAGCGTTTCCGCTTTGGCCAACGCCACCGCGCCGCCGCCGATTAGGGCAACAGGCGCATCGGTCGTTTTCAGGAAAAGAGGGAAATAGCCCATAGTAGAATGTATAAATCAACATAAAATATTTGTAAATACATTTGTTTCATGTTAATTTAATGGCATGATGCTTTCCCCGACCGCCTCTCATGCCCTGGCCTTGCTGACGGCTATCGCGCACCACGCCACGCCCGAGCGTCCCGTCGGCGCCGCGGCGCTGGTCGAGCGCTACGGCCTGTCGAAACGCGCGCTGGAGCCGATGCTGCAACGCCTGGCGCGACTGAAGCTGATCGCCTCGGTGCGCGGCGCGCAAGGCGGGTATTACGTGCCGGAGCCAAATGCTTTAAGCGTCGGCGATGTGCTGCGCGCGCTCGAGGAAAAGCCCTTACCTCTTCAACAGCTGCGCCCCCTTCAGCCAGTGCTGGAGG
>CAYMDD010000188.1:0-3970 GCA_964389045.1 uncultured Rickettsiales bacterium | reverse complement strand
TGCATCACCTGCGTGCCACCGTAGCCGATGACGCCGGCGATGGCGAACGCGCTTAAACACTCCATCAGCGGGCTGGAAGCCGCACCTGCGCGGGCGGCGCGGGTATACGTCTTGAACAAGCGCTCGATGACGCCGGAGGCCTTACCGATTTCATATTCCTCGCGCCCGTAAGCTTTCACCGTGCGGATGCCGGAGAACACCTCATCCAGCCGGGCGCTGAATTCGCCCAGCTGCTCCTGGCTGCGGTAGGATAGCCTGCGCATCTTGCGGCTCCAGCGCATGATGGGGAAAATGGCCAGCGGATAGGCGGCGAAGGCTAGGAGCGTCATCTGCCAGCTTTGCACCATCATGACGCCGAGCAGGAAAACCAGCGTCAGCAGCTGCTTGGCAAGCGTGGTGAGCACGGTGGAAACCGCGCCGCGCATCATCTGAATATCGCTGGTGAAGCGCGAGATCAGGCGGCCTGCGGCTTGGTCATGGTAAAGCGCAAGGTCGCTGGAGAGAAGATGGCGGAAAAGACTGAGCTGCATGTCGCTGATGATGCGCTGGCCGACATAGCGCATGGAAAACGTCTGGCCGTAATTGGCGACGGCGGAAACCAGGCCGATGGCGAAAATGGCGAAGGGGAGGATATGGAGCATCCGCTCATCCTTCTCGATGAAGATTTCATCGAGCACCGGCTTCATCATCCAGGCGTTGGCCGCGGTGGCCGCCGCCACGATCACCATGCACAGCACGGCGAAGGCGATGCGTTTTCGCTGCGGGCGGACATACTCGCGGATCAGCCGCGTGAGCATCTGCTTGGGGCTGTAGGCTTCTTCGTTCATGTTCCGGCCACCGTCATTCCATCGATCCTTAAAGTCGGCGCATTGGTGGAATAGCGGAAGGAAAGGTCATCGGCGGGAACGGCGCGGGCGAACATCTCCATCAGATTTCCGGCAATGGTTAATTCCGAAACAGGATAGGCCAATTCACCGTTTTCGATCCAGTAACCGGAAGCGCCCTGGCTGTAATCGCCCGTCACCAGGTTCACGCCCATGCCGAATACTTCCGTGACGTAGAATCCGCTTCGGATGTCTTCCATCAGCGCTTCCGGCGTGACGCTTCCTGCTTCCATGTAAAGATTGGTGGAGGAGGGCGAAGGCGGCGAGCCGGTGCTGCGGGCGGCGTGGCCGGTGGTGTGGAGGCCGAGCCGGTTGGCGCTTCGCATGTCGAGCAGCCAGGAAGTGAGCACGCCGTCTTCGACCACGGCCATGCGCCGGTTGGCCACCCCTTCGCCGTCGAACGGGCGTGAGGCAAGGCCGCGCTTGCGGTGCGGATCATCGATAATGCGGATGCCGGGGGAGAATACGCGCTGGTTTAAGCTTCCTTTTAAAAAACTGGTGCCCCGCGCTACAGCAGCGCCGGAGACGCCGTTCGCCAGATATCCCACCAGGCTTTTAGACACGCGCGGGTCGAAGATCACCGAAGCTTGCGCGGTAGGCACTTTGCGCGGGTGGAGGCGCTTGAGCGCGCGCGCCGCCGCGTTTTTGCCGATGGAGGCGGCATCGGGCAAATCCGCGGCATGGCGCGCATGCGCGTAATCGTAATCGCGCTCCATGTGCTCACCCTTGCCCGCCAGCACGGAGACGGAAAACGAGATGCTGCTGGCGCGGTACGCGCCGCTGAAGCCCTGGCCGGAGCGGGGGGCGGTGGCGAGCGTCACGGTATAGGCGCTGTAGCTTGCGTCTGCCCCTTCGGAATTGGTGATGCCGGGGGTGGAAAGCGCCGCTTCTTCCGCTTCTTCCGCCTGCGCCATCAGCCAGGATTCAGAAGGCACATGTTCGTCGAACAGGTCAAGGTCAGGGTACTCTTTCGCCAACCGCTCCTCCGGCGCAAGGCTGGCGTCGGTATCGGGGGTGGCGGATTTCGCCATCGACACCGCCCGCGCCACCAGCTCCTTCAAGGCTTCCCGGCTCAGATCCGTAGAAGATACCACCGCCTGCCCGTGGCCTGAGAAGACGCGCAAGCCCAGCGCGCTGGATTCGGAGCGCTCGATGGTCTCCGGCTGGCGCATGCGGCGGGCGAGGGTGATGTCGGTATGCTCGTACATCATCGCGTCGGCTTCCGTGGCGCCGACCGATTGGGCATGCTTCAAGAGCGACGAGAGCAGTTCAGCGGGATCGGACGCAGGCATAAGCGGAGGGTAAACGCTTTCAGGTCTATGAAAGAAATGGATTATTCTTCAAGTCGCCGCATGGAGTCAAAGCAATTACGGCATCTTTATCAAGGAAAATAAGTGCTTTTACTCTCGTATTCCTGCTGTTACAGCAAGGAAATGACTCTTACCGTCCGTTTCGCCCCTTCCCCCACCGGGTATCTGCATGCCGGCAACATGCGCACCGCGCTGGTCAACTGGCTGTTCGCGCGCAGGACGGGCGGGCAGTTCCTGCTCCGCATCGACGACACCGACCTGGAACGCTCCCGCCCGGAATACGAGGAAGCGATCAAGGAGGACTTAACCTGGCTGGGGCTTACCTGGGACAGCCTGGTCAAGCAATCCGACCGCTTCGGGCGGTATGAAGCGGCGGCGGAAGCCTTGAAAGCCGCGGGCAGGCTTTACCCGTGCTATGAAACGGCGGAGGAGCTGGAGGTCAAGCGCAAGATGATGGCGGGACGCGGCCTGCCGCCGATTTACGACCGCGCCAGCTTAAAGCTGAACGATGCGCAGATGCGGAAGCTGGAGGAAGAGGGGAGAAAACCCCATTGGCGGTTTCTGTTGGAAGATAAAGAATGCCGCTGGGACGACCTGATCCGCGGGGAAACCGTCTTCCGCGCCACGCATATGAGCGACCCCGTGCTGGTGCGCGAGGACGGCGTGCCCGTCTATACGCTCGCCTCGGTGGTCGATGACGGGGAACTCGGCATTACCCACGTCATCCGCGGGGAAGACCATGTGAGCAATACGGCGGTGCAAATCCAGCTCTATGAGGCGCTTGGGCATCAAGCGCCGGAATTCGCGCACATGGCGCTGCTCAAGACCAAGGAAGGCGAGCTTTCCAAGCGCTTAGGCGGCAACGACATCCGTTCGCTCCGCGAAGCGGGCATATTGCCGCTGACGGTCAATGCGTTCCTGGCGCGGATCGGCACCAGCCTGCCCGTGGAGCCGGTGGAAGATTTAAACGCGCTGGCGGAGAGCTTCGATTTTACTACCTTCGGGCGCGCCCCTGCGCAGTACGATGCGGAAGAGCTGAAGAAACTGAATGAAAAGTTCATTCACCGCCTCCCCTATGCCGCCGTCAAAGCGCAGCTGCCCTTCCTGGATGAGCCGTTCTGGCTGGCCGTGCGCGGCAATCTCACCGGTATTGAGCAAGCCAAAACCTGGTGGGATATCGTGCATGGGGAAATCAGCGCCGGACTCACGCCGGAAGAGCAGGCCTTCACCCGTCAAACCGTGGAAATTTTGCCGCCGGAGCCGTGGGACGCTTCGACGTATGATGCCTGGATTGCAGCAGTCAAAAACGCCACGCCCCGCAAAGGCAAGGAGCTGTTCCTGCCCTTAAGGAGAGCATTGACCGGCATGGAGCACGGGCCGGAGCTGAAAAACCTGCTGCCGCTGCTCGGGCGCGTGAAAGCCTTAGCGCGCCTGAATGCCCGTGATATTGACATTTAGCCATATTTTGGTATGGTTATAACCTATGCGGTTTGTCTATGATCCCGTCAAAGACGCTGCAAACCGTATTAAGCACGGCATATGTTTCAAGGAAGCCGAGCTGGCTTTTGACGATCCCGGCTATGTCGTTATGGACGATGTAACGCATAGCTTGCACGAAGCGCGGTTTTTTTGCTTTGGCAAGGTGAATGACAGGATCATGACGGTGCGATTTGTGCTGCGCGGCGGCGAGGTGCGTATCTTCGGCGCGGCGTACTGGAGGAAAGGGAAAAAGATTTATGAAGAAAAAAATGCCCTACGAAGCAAACCCGTTCGGTG
>CAYMDD010000187.1:0-3984 GCA_964389045.1 uncultured Rickettsiales bacterium | reverse complement strand
ATCCGGCATGTCCCGGCGGAAAACATACGCGAGCATGCCGATCCATAGCAGCATCAGCGCCAGGCCGGGGTAGAATTCGGCGCGCAAATCCAGCACCAGCGGATTCAGGATTAAATCTTTGGTGTCATAGCCCCCAACCACCCCTTGTTTTTCGTAAATGGCGGTGACGGTGTTTGCGCCCGGCAGCAATAACCCCGTCAGATCGGTGACAAACCCGTGCCGATCCGTGCCGCAGCGATTGATGCCGCTGAACCACGACAGGTACAGCGGCAGGTTATTGACCACCATCGTGCGCACGCAGGCCGATGGGATAATGCGGAAGCGCGCCGATTCATGCGCCTGGTAATCGACGTTGAGATAGACCGACCGGCTATCGGCGGAAAGCTTCGTCACCTTCGGCAGGGAATGCGTGAAGATCAGCGTGCCGATGAGATAAGCGGCGATGACGCCGAACCATACGACCGGCAGCAAAAACTGCCTCCGCTTCCCCTGTTTTCCTTCCCAGACCAGGAAAAGCGGCATGGCGGCTCTTCAAAAAACGTTTAAATCTTAGCTTGCCTTGCCTTTACCGCCCTGCTTGCTGTCGGCATGAACGAGCACGGGAGCGGCGCCTTTATCCACCGCATCGGCGTTGATGATGACTTCCTCGACATTGTCCATGCCGGGCAGGTCGTACATCAAATCGAGAAGCAGTCCTTCCAGGATCGCGCGCAAGCCCCGCGCGCCGGTCTTGCGCTGGATGGCTTTCTTGGCGATGGAGCGCAGCGCATCGTCCGAAAAGCGCAGGCGAGCGCCTTCCATTTCGAACAGCTTGGCGTATTGCTTGGTGAGCGCGTTTTTCGGTTCGGTGAGGATGGAGATCAGCGCATCTTCATCCAGATCGTTCAAGGTGGCGATGACGGGCAGGCGTCCCACGAACTCCGGGATCAGCCCGAATTTGAGCAGATCTTCCGGCTCGACTTTCGAGAACAACTCGCCCACGCGCGAATCCGTGTTGCTGCGCACGTCCGCGCCGAAGCCGATGGAGGTGCCCTTGCCGCGCGCGGCGATGATTTTCTCCAGGCCGGCAAACGCGCCGCCGACGATGAAGAGGATGTTGGAGGTGTCCACCTGCAGGAATTCCTGCTGCGGGTGCTTGCGGCCTCCCTGCGGCGGCACGCTCGCCACCGTGCCTTCCATGATCTTGAGGAGCGCCTGCTGCACGCCCTCGCCGGAGACGTCGCGGGTGATCGAAGGATTGTCGGATTTGCGCGAGATTTTATCTACTTCGTCGATATAGACGATGCCGCGCTGCGCGCGTTCGACATTGTAATCGGCGGCCTGGAGCAGCCGCAGGATGATATTCTCCACGTCCTCGCCCACATAGCCCGCCTCCGTCAGCGTCGTGGCGTCGGCCATGGTAAACGGCACGTCGAGGATGCGCGCGAGCGTCTGCGCCAAGAGCGTCTTGCCGGAGCCGGTGGGGCCGATCAACAGGATGTTGGATTTCGCCAGCTCGACATCGGAATTCTTTTCCAAAAGCGAGACGCGCTTGTAATGGTTATGCACCGCCACGGAGAGTATTTTCTTCGCCTGCTCCTGGCCGATGACGTAATCGTCAAGCACTTTGCGGATTTCCGCCGGCTTGGCGATCTCCTCGCCCTCGCGCGAAAGCACGCCCTTGTCGGCAGCGCGGATGATGTCCATGCACAGCACGACGCATTCATCGCAGATGAACACGGTCGGCCCCGCGATGAGCTTCCGCACCTCGTGCTCGGACTTGCCGCAGAACGAGCAGTATCTGGTATTCTTGGACTCGCGTCCGCCGCCGGTTTTAGTCACGATTTCGCTCCGCTGGTAGAGTATGGAGCGTAGAGTATGGAGTTTGGTGAACCCCATGCATCACGCTCTGCTATATCATTATAAATAGGCATACTTAATACTACATACAATCTCAATTCACTAAACTCCAAACTCCATATTCCAACCGCTATTTCTTCTTCATCTCTTCTTCCGCCGCTGCCAGCCCGCGGGAATCCACCACCTCGTCGATGAGGCCGAACTCCTTGGCCGCTTCCGCCGTCATGAAATTGTCGCGCTCCATGTTCTTCTCGATTACGGAGAGCTTCTGGCCGGTGTGCTTGACGTAAATCTGGTTAAGCCGCGCGCGTAAGCTTAAAATCTCGCGCGCGTGGATTTCGATGTCGGTCGCCTGCCCCTGGAAGCCGCCCGACGGCTGGTGGATCATGATCCGCGAATTGGGCAGCGAGAAGCGCTGGCCGGTGGCGCCCGCCGTGAGCAGCAGCGATCCCATCGACGCCGCCTGGCCGATGCAGAGCGTGGAAACCTTGGGCTTGATATACTGCATGGTGTCGTAAATCGAGAGTCCCGACGTCACCACGCCGCCGGGGGAGTTGATGTACATGGAGATTTCCTTGTCCGGGTTCTCTGCCTCCAGAAACAAAAGCTGCGCCACCGCCAGCGTCGCCATGTGGTCGTTCACCGCCCCGACGAGGAAAATGATGCGCTCTTTCAAAAGCCGCGAATAAATATCGTACGAGCGTTCGCCGCGGCTGGTCTGCTCCACGACGATCGGCACCAGCGTGCTCATATAGGTATCGACGATATCGGCCATAATCTTCCTTTTATCTTTATCTATGCAATTTCAACACCAAACCACCCGGTTCTACCGGCAAATCCTTAAACTTTCGTTATTCCTTCTTGGATTCGGCAGGTTTTGCCGCCTTTTTCTTCGGGGTTTTCGGCTTCGCCTCGGCTTCCGCATCCTTCGGCGCCTCCTCTTTCTTTTCAGCCTTCGCTTTCACGGCTCTTTTCGGTTCCGGCGCCTGCTCCATTACCTCATCCGCCTGGCATGCCAAAAATTCCTCCGTCGTCACCGTTTTGGGGGTGGTTTTCACCTTGCCCAGGATCCAGTCCACGGCCTTTTCCTCCAGGATCGGGCCGCGTAAGTCATCGAGCCGCGCCGGATCGGCGCGGTAATACTCGATCACACGGTTTTCCTGCCCCGGAAACTGCCCGGCATGCTGCATCAGCGCGCGCGTCAGCTCATCGCGCGAAACCTGGAGCTTTTCCTTCCGCGCCAGCTCGGCGAGCAGAATGCCTAAGCGCACGCGGCGCTCGGCGATGCCCTGGTATTCGCTTTTCAGCTCCTCCTCGCTTTTGCCCGCCACCGTCATATCGCCCGCGGCGCGCGCCTGTTGCAGGCGTTGCCAGATGGAGTTGAATTCCAGCTCCACCATGCCCTGCGGCGCGGCGAAATCGCATTTTTCTTCGAGCATGTCGAACAGCCGCTTCTTCAGCCGCGTGCGCACGATGCCGCCGAAATCTTTGTTCAGCTGGTCGCGGATCGCCTCGCGCAGCGCGCGCACGTCCGAAAATCCCTTGGATTTGGCGAATTCCTCATCCACCTCCGGCGTCTGAAGCTGCGAGACTTCGCGGATTTTCACTTCGAACAGCGCCTCTTTCCCCGCCAGGCCGGTATTGAAATAATCCGCCGGGAACGTGACCTTCACATCCTTCGATTCGCCCGCCTTCAGCCCGATCACGCAGAACATCCTCAGCGGCTCGGTCGACGCCCCGCGGACCAACCGCGAGCTGCGCAACTTCAACGTCGCCTGGGACTCGGCGCCGGCGTATCCCTTCCAGACGACCGGGCTGCGGCTGAGGGCCACCGTGACGGACGCCCTGGGGCGGACGTCGGTCGCCACCTCGGGCACGTTCACGGTGCAGAGCGGCGTGCCGCCACCGCCGCTCACGGCCGCCTCGCCGATCGTGACCAGCGCCCCCGCCGGGCTGCAGGTCCAGGGCGTCGTCGCCGCGGGCGACGTCGTCGCGGCGGATGGCCAGCCCGACCTCGTCGCCTGCGACACGAACGTCAGCGGCGGCCTGGCCCAGGCCGGCGGCGGCCGTCTGGCGGTCCTGGCCAACGTCGGCGGGGCCCTCGGCGCCCCGCAGGTCTCGACGCTCCCGGACGTCCCGGGCACG
>CAYMDD010000186.1:431-3991 GCA_964389045.1 uncultured Rickettsiales bacterium | reverse complement strand
ATATAAAGTATCTGCGCAGACGCGATGAGGGAGGCATCGACATCTTCCTCGCGCACGGCGCTGCACGCGCCCAGATAGGTAGCCATAGTGCGCTCGCCGTCCGGTGTCACCAGCACCATGCAGCGCGCGGTAGATGCGCCCTGGCGCGCCTCCGGCGTATCGAAATGCACGGAGGCGGCGCGCATGTCATGGCGGAAGATGCCGCCCAGCTGGTCATCCCGCACCTTGCCGATGAAGGCGCATTTCGCTCCGAGCGAGGCAAGTCCCGCCAGCGAATTGGCGACGGAACCGCCGGAGCATTCGGTGGCGGGCGGGATTTTGGCGTAAAGCGCGTCCGCCCGCGCCTCGTCGATCAGCGTCATGCTGCCTTTGACAATGCCCTCCTGCCGAAGGAATTCTTCCTCGCAATGGCTTAGAATATCGACGATGGCATTGCCGATGCCCACCACGTCATAGGTTTTTTGCAGCATAATGCTCCTTTGCGAGTTTCAATGTTTCGGGCGTATCCACCCCCAGCGGCACAGTATCCACCTTTGCTACATCGATCCGCATGCCCGCTTCCAGGGCGCGCAGCTGCTCTAGCTTTTCCCGCATCTCGAGCGGACTGGGCGGCAGCGCCACGAACCGCTCCAGCGTCCGTCGCCGGTAAGCGTAGAGGCCGATATGGTGATAGAGCGCGCCGTTGCCATATGGGGCGGCGGCGCGGGTGAAATAAAGCGCCCGACCGCGGCGCTCCTCGCTATCCCACGCCGCTACGGCTTTTACCACCGCCGGGTCGTCGCGCTCGCGGGGCCGGGTGATTTGCGCCGTCAGCGTGCCGATATCGACCGCCTCATCCTCCAGCAGGCGCGCCGCCTCGGTGATGATCGCAGGGTCAAGCGTCGGCATGTCGCCCTGCACGTTGATGATGACATCGTGCCTGCCTTCGGGGTCGATCGCCTGGAGGGCTTCGAAAATCCGGTCGGAGCCGGAGGCGTGCTCGCCTGTCATCAGCGCGTTTCCGCCGGCGGCTTCCACCACCCAGGCGATTTCCGCGTCGTCGCATGCCACCCATACAGGGCCTAGGCCTGACTGCACCGCCCGCTCCCATACGCGCACGATCATCGGCTTACCGGCGATATCCGCCAACGGCTTACCGGGCAGGCGGGCGGCGCGGAGGCGCGCGGGGATTAACAGCAGCGGGTTCACGGGAAAAATGGGGGCGGAGCGCAATATCGTTATTGAAGTTGGCGGATGAGCATATTATAGCTTCATCCGTCAAGCACAACCCCCTTTGCCTTAAGCTTTCTGGTTATGAACGGACTTGAGATCAATAAAATCATCGCCGCCGTGCTGCTGGCCGGCATCATCGCCATGGTGGCAGGAATTGTAAGCGAAAGCCTGTTCGTCAGCGGCCACGGCGGGCAGGAACAGGCCAAGCGCGGCTACACCATTCCCGGCGCGGAAGAGGCAATCGTCGCCGCAGGCGCGGCTCCGGCGGCGGAAGAAGCGCCCGTCGATATCGCCCCGTTCATGGCGAAGGCCGATCTGGCCGCGGGCGAAGCGCAGCTCAAGAAATGCACCGCCTGCCACACCTTCGACAAGGGCGGCAGGAACGGCGTCGGCCCCAATCAGTACGGGCTGGTGGGCAGCGCGGTGGCGCATGCGGAAGGTTATGCCTATTCGGAGGCGCTGAAAGCCTTGCACGGCAAAAAGCAGTGGGGATTTCAGGAACTGTCCGAGTTTCTCGCCAATCCCAAAAAATCCGTCCCCGGCAACAAAATGGCGTTCGCCGGCATCAAGAATCCGCAAGACCGCGCCAATCTGATCGCCTACCTTAACACGCTGTCGGACAAGCCGCTGGCGCTGCCCAAGTAAGGCATTAGGGATCAGGTATTAATAATCCCTCATTCCTTACCTCTTGCCCCTAATCTCTTCTCTCATTATAGTCCAACGCTATGGACACGCTTCCCATTCATTACCTCTGGCTAATTGCAGGCGTCTTTTTGCTGGCGGTGGAGGCGTTCGGGCTTCCCGGCGTGGGTGTGATGTTCTTCGCGCTGGGCGCGCTTTCAGTAGGGATCGCGCTTGCGCTTGGAGCCATTCCGCCGGATGCGTTCGTGGCGCAAGGCATCGCGTTTTTGTGCGCCACTGCCGTTTCTACGCTTCTGCTATGGAAGCCGCTTCAGAAATTCCGCATCCAGGCCAAGCAGCGCCCCAGCTATGACAGCCTGATCGGCGCGGACGCCACCGTGCACCGCCTGCCCTTGGCCAAGGGCGCGCAAGGCCAGGTGCTGTGGTCGGGCACGATCCTGGCCGCCGAGCTGGCGCCGGATGCGCAGGCAGACGAACTTCCCGTCGGCGCGCGCGTGAACATCGCCGAAGCGCGCGGCGCGCTGGTGCTGGTACGGCCTAAAACTTAAAAAACGAAAGCAGTATTTATGGAAATCGCTCTTGCCCTGCTCGCCGTCGTGGCGCTGATTATTTTCCTCGGGGTCAAGACCGTGCCGCAGCAGCAGGCGTGGATCGTGGAAAGCCTAGGCAAGTTCGACCGCAAGCTGGAGCCGGGCTTGAACATCCTGATCCCCTTTTTCCAGCGCGTGGCCTACAAGCACTCCTTAAAGGAGATGGCCGTGGACGTGCCGGAGCAATCCGCCATCACGCGCGACAATGTGACGCTGGTGATGGACGGCATCCTCTATGTGCGCATCATTGACCCGGTTGCGGCCTCCTACGGCGTCAACGACCCCGTGTATGCGCTCTCGCTGCTCGCACAGACTACCATGCGCTCCGAAATCGGAAAGCTGACGCTCGATAAAACCTTCGAAGAGCGCGAACAGCTTAATGCCAATATCGTCACCTCCATCAACCAGGCCGCGCAGACCTGGGGCATCCAGTGCATGCGTTACGAGATCAAGAACATCACGCCCCCGTCCTCCGTATTAAAAGCGATGGAATTGCAAGTGGCCGCCGATCGGCAGAAACGCGCATTAATCCTCGAATCGGAAGGCAAACGCCAAAGCCAGATCAACATCGCCGAAGGCCGCAAGCAGGAGGTGGTGCTGCAATCGGAAGCCGCGCTTACCGACCAGGTCAACCGCGCCAAGGGCGAGGCGGAGGCCATCCTTGCCGTGGCGGAAGCCACCGCGAAGGGCATTGCGCTGGTTGCGGCCAGCATCCGCGAAAACGGCGGCGAGGATGCGGTGGCCTTGCGCATCGCCGAGCAATACGTGGCCGCGTTCCGCGAACTGGCCAAAACCAGCACCACCGTGCTGCTGCCGGCCAATGCAGGCGATGCGGGCAGCATGGTGGCGCAGGCGCTTTCGGTGTTCGAAGGCATCCGTGGCCGCATGCAAGCCCCCGTCCCGCCCGTGCAGACGCCGCCCGCATCCGGCGGGCCATGGGGCAGCGCTTGAACACCCGGCGGTGGCGGCGGATACCGGCTTTCATATGCCTGCCTTTCTTATTTCATGCGCCGTCCGCACAGGCGGAGGAGTGTCCGGCTCCCCGGAAGCACGAAATCACCTTCAGCGCCAACGCTAAAAAAGTATCGAAGAACGCAACCGCCTATAGCTATGCGC
>CAYMDD010000186.1:0-421 GCA_964389045.1 uncultured Rickettsiales bacterium | reverse complement strand
GCTATGCGCTCACCAATACGCCCGGCCACCGGCTGGCTATCGCCGCCTTTGCCGTCGAAATCGGCGATAAAGCGGCCATCTCCGCTATTTCCGGCCCGCCGGGCTGGCGGGGATTCATCGATGACGAGGGGGAGGCCAGGCAGGTGCGCTTCCGGCTGACGGAATTCGGCGACCCTCTAAAGCCCGGCCAATCGGCGTGGTTCAGCTTCCGCAGCACCGGCAAGCCCGCTACGCGCCCGTACCGCATCACCGCCATCGGCCAAGACGGGCGCGACTATTGCGGCGAGGCAAGCGCGCCGCGCTAGTCGAGGCTTTGCATTACGCTCCTTGCTTGCGCTTGCAGCGTAAATTCATTAAATATAAAAACCATGTTTACTTCCCGCCGCGCCTTTCTTGCCACCGCCGCGCTCATGCTTACGCC
>CAYMDD010000185.1:0-3999 GCA_964389045.1 uncultured Rickettsiales bacterium | reverse complement strand
GATCCCGGCCTGCGCCGGGATGACGCAAAATTATGTTTATGACCATACCGGCCCCAACCCTTACCCCGGCATGCTGGCCTTCGCCGAAGCCGTAATCGTCACGGATGATTCGGTCAACATGATGTCGGAAGCGGCGTATACGGAAAAGCCGCTCTATATCTTGAACCTTCCCGGCCATACGGGCACCAAGCCCGCGCGGTTTGCGGAAGGCCTGCTGCGGGACGGCATCGCAAGGCCATTAGGCGACCGGCTGGAGTGTTGGGATTACGCCATTCCCGACGAGCGGGCGCAGGTGGCGGAGGCGATACGCGCGCTGCTTTAGCGGGGCAGCAGCCCGCCTTCGCGCACGATGCGCAAATGTTCGGGCAAGTCGCGGTCGTGGATATTGGCGAGCCTTTCATGGAAGAGGATGTTTTCCGACGGCGGCGGCGTAAGCCCCACACTGCCGAAGGCTTGCATTAGCCTGGCCTTATCGAGCGCATCCCACTGCGCGGCGAAGCGGGGGTAATCCTTCGCATGTTCCGCTTCCGTCTGAGGTTTCTCCCCGATGATACGGCGAATGCTTGCCATCACCCGCCACAAATCCGCCTCGCTGCCCGGCGGGCGATCATCCCAGTATTCGCTCAACAGCGGGGCGATGATCGTGCCTGATTTAAGCGCCGCGCGCTGGAATGCCCGTTCCTTGGTTAGGCGCGCTTCTTTCTGAAACGCGCTTACCTTACCGCCCGCGTAATCGCGGTGGTTGGATTCCATGTCCAGATGGTCGAACCGCTCGATTTCGCAGCCTTTGCCGTCCACGATGGAACTGTCCACCGCCAGCCCCCGGTTATGGGCGGAATTGCCGGGCTTGGCCAGCAGCCCGGCCTGAAGCCATTTGGGATCGGCGTTTGCAAACATCAGCGTGCCCGCGTCGATGGTGCGCAGGCCGTCATAAACACGTAAGCTCCAGCCTTGCGCGTTTTTCAAGTCGATGGCCGCATCCACCACGATGTCGGCGAGCGTTTGGTGCAGCAGGATAGGCGCGCCGCTGCGGTAAGCCTGCCCGAACTTGTTGACGCGATCGTTCATCGGCGTGGCGGCGTAAGCGGCGGCGTCGACCGGCGCGATGCGGTTATCCGGCGTGTAGATCAGGTTGTCCTGCGCATAGGCGGCAATCACTTCGACAGGGTCTTCTCCGCCGCACGCCGCTTCCCGCTCGGCGCGGCGGTGGCCTTCGAGCAGAACCAGGTTGAACGTCATTTCACCAGGTTGCTGAGTGTCCCCGAGCGGTATTCACGCCGGTAGGTGACGAAGACCACCCAGGCGGTGGCCGCCATGAACAATACGGGATGCACAAACCAGCCGAGCACCGCCAGGCCGAAATAATAGGCGCGCAGGCCGTGGTTGAAATGCCGGGCGGCGTTGGAGACGAGCGACGCGCCTTTCTGCGCGATGGCGGCGTGCTCCTCTACACGCTCCTTGGCAGGGGGGGCGGCCACGATGAAAATGCCCGCATAATTATATTGGCGGAGAGACCAGGTGCATTTGAAAAAGGCGTAGATGAAGATAACGATCAGCACCATCACCTTGGCTTCCCACAAAAACCCGCTGGAGGCTTTGACGAAAGGGATGGTGTTCAAGATGCTGCTGGCGCGGTCGTGATACCCCAGCATGGTCATGAGGCCGAGCAGGATGAAAATGGTGGTATTGGCGAAGAAAGTGATGGAGCGGAGCAGGTTGCCCACCATGGTCGCATCCATCATGCGGTTTTCGCGTTTCAGCATTTCCTCCATCCATTTCAGCCGGTAATGGTTGGTGATGGCAAGCAGCGTGGTGCCGTTTCTGGCATGCTCGGAATAAAACGAATACCCCTTCCAGCAGGCGAGGAAAAACGCAAACGCCAGCATATCCAGCCAATAGTCGAGAAGGGGGTGAGGAGCCATCACCCGCAGAAATTATCGCAGGAAGCGGGGAGCGTCAATCGCGCGTTTAGACCTATCTACCGTGCTGTAAGCCGCCCTGGGCGATGTAACTGAGTGTGGTTTGGTGCTCTTGGTTTAATTCTCTAAGCGCTGCTTCAGCCGCATCGTGAAAGCGCGCAATCGCCGCTTTATTATCGTGCCCTCCAAGGCGGATATGGGTTGTATGCACTTGATCGTCCGAGCTGTATGTCTGGGCGATTCTGGAGGTCTGAACTTTATTGTAGGCTATTTGAGTCGCCCGGTCGGGTTTGTAAACACTGTCCACCAACGCCGTTTTTTCATGCCCTGCCTGCGGAATCCTATCCACGATTTTTTCGACCAGGCCACGGAAATCGATCATTGCCGAGCCGTGATTGCCCGATTCTTCAATGCTTATCGTTCCCTCGTTTTTATCGGCATTGACCTCGATGCCCCTGCGGAACCCGTATTTAAACGTGCTTGCGCCTTCCCCGCGCGCCGGCAGGCTGTGGAGCGCCTGCCCGGTGGCGCTTACTATTGCCTTTAGGGCATTGATGTCATATTCCCTTAACACGTCTTGCGCTATGGACATATAAAACTCCTTTATCGCTGATCGTAAAGGATGTTAACGCATCGCTTTTACGGCCAGCAAGTGAAGTTTTTATTACGAGGTAAACGCGCTTCAGCGAAGAGGCATTAATAATTCTTTCGTCGCTTTTTCCACATCCTGCTCGCGCATCAGCGATTCGCCGACCAGAAAAGTGAAAAATCCTTGGGAGGACAGGCGCTTCAGATCGTCATGGGCGTATATTCCGCTTTCCGAAACCCGTAATATCCCGTCAGGCATATGGCGGGCGAGGCGTTCCGATACGGCCAAGTCCAGGGTGAATGTTTTTAAGTCGCGGTTATTGACGCCGATCATCTGCGGCTTTAGTGCCGTGCAGGCGCGCTCCAGCTCGGCTTCATTGTGCACCTCCACCAGCACGTCGAGCTGCATGGCTTCCGCCGCCGCATACAGCTCCTGCGCCTGGCCGTTGGAGAGCGCCGCCATGATAAGCAGGATGCAATCTGCCCCCAGCGCTCGGGATTCGACGATCTGGTACGGCTCGATCATAAAATCCTTGCGGAGCACCGGTAACGCGCACGCGGCCCTGGCTTCCGCGATGTATTCATCCCTCCCTTGGAAATACGGCGCATCCGTCAGCACCGAAAGGCAGGATGCGCCGCCTTTGGCATAGGATTCCGCCAGGTGAGGCGGAGAGAAATCCTCGCGGATCACCCCCTTGCTGGGGCTGGCTTTCTTGATTTCGGCGATGAGGGCGAATTCACCGTTGTCGGCTTTGGCTCTTAAAGTTCGGGTGAATCCGCGCGGCGCATTGGCATGCTTGGCGTCGGCCAGCAGCGCATTCTCCGGCCTCTCGCGGCGCTTGCGCGTGATATGCTCTTTCTTGGATGAGAGAATTTGGCGAAGCGTGTCGGTCATTGAGTGTATAAATGCAGCGCAGGTTCCATCTGTTGATGAAGGATATCGACAATCTGAATCTCGTCATCAGTAATAGTATAGAAAATAACATGGGTTTTTTCTAAAGCGCTGTATAAATCTAACGATAATTCCGGGCGCGGCTTACCCATATAAGGCATAGCGGCAAGTGTTTGAAACCGATTGTCGAGCGCCTGCAAATAGGCATCGCGCTGAGTAACGCCCCATTCATTTTTGGTGTATCTGCCGATCTCGTAAAGCCGTCCGAGTGCGCGCGCAGTAAGGCGGAAACGTCTCATTGGCCGGAGCGGTCGTTATTCAAATCTTCAATAATTTTTGCCAGCGAATATTCGGCAAATTCGCCCCGCTCCGCCTGCTCCAGTCCAGGCTTTAGCGCCTCTCGCAGACGGTCAAGCTTAAGTTGGTAAAGCAGCTCGGCATTGCTGTCCAGCTGCCGGATCGCTTCGCGGATCACTTCGCTCGCGTTGTTATATAAGCCGGATTCCACCTTGTGCTGCACGATACGCATTAACTCCGGCGTCAGCGAAACGTTCATGGAAGGCATAAGATGATTCCTCTCGTATCCATGCAGCGTAAGAC
>CAYMDD010000184.1:0-4024 GCA_964389045.1 uncultured Rickettsiales bacterium | reverse complement strand
GCCAAGAGCCTATCGTGTATGAATTCACGCAGGACCGTGGTTTGCTGCATCAATATTTTATGCTGCGTGAAATCATGTACCGCAGGGTGTTCAAGACGGAGAAATTTATCGGCAAGGAAGACGTTTACGATAAAATCAGCCATATCCTTATCGCCCGCCGCGGCAGGCAGTGTGTCGGCGGCTGCCGTCTCACCATCCGCGAGCCGGACGAAGAATTCAATCTCCCGATGGAAGATAAGGATTTTAACTTGCGTCAAATACCGCAAATACGCGCAATGCTTGGCTCCCGCCATGGCGAGGTGTCGCGCTTCGCCATTTTAAGCGACCGCTTTGAAAAGGAAGTGATGTACAATCTCATCGACCTGCTTTTCAAAAAATCCATTGCGCTGGAAGCAAAGTACGTCTTGATCAAATCCACATCCATCATGGCGCGTAACTGTCGCAAGGCGGCCAACATTATTGGATATCCGAACACTTTCCACCACCACGATATCGCCATGCCAGAAAATCCGATTCATCCCGGCATTACCTGGCATTTATCGAGTTTCGATATTCCGCTTTCATCCTCCTCTCATGAGGCTGAACCGTATAAGTATCTGGCACATATTCAATAAAATATTGGATTATTGTGTTAATAATGGGTTATTTTACTTAACAATCAATAGATTAATGTAATATCATTTTAATCTAATTTTAAATAAAAGCTTATAATCCTTATCCCAAGGTATTTCATCTTGGGAAGGATTATCCGCATGTCCCGCCGGTTTACGTATCTTAGCTCCGCTGTTTTAGCCGCGTGCTTGCCTATGGCCGCCGCCGCGAACGATGATATCGACCCGAAGCGCTTGCTCAGTATGTCGCTCGAAGAGCTGACTAACATCGAAGTGACTTCCGTTTCCAAGCGCTCCGAAAAAGCATCCGAGGCCGCTGCCGCCGTATTCGTAATCACGCAAGACGACATCAGGCGCTCCGGCGCGACATCGATACCCGAAGCGCTGCGCATCGCGCCAGGCATCGATGTGGCACGGGCGGGCGCACATCAATGGGCAGTGTCGAGCCGCGGATTTAACGGGCAATTCGCTAACAAGCTGATCGTGTTGATCGACGGTCGCTCCGTTTATACTCCTTGGTTTTCGGGCGTATGGTGGGACGCCCAGGACACGCTGCTGGAGGATATCGAGCGCATCGAGGTCATCCGCGGGCCGGGCGGCACCATTTGGGGCGCCAACGCCGTCAACGGCGTTATCAATATTATCACCAAGCAGGCCAAAGACACGCAAGGCGGCCTAGTCACCGCCACCAGCGGAAACCAGGAACGCGCGCTTGTAGGCGGGCGCTACGGCTTGAAAGTCGGCGAGAACACGCATTTCCGCGGATACGCTAAATACACTAACCGCGATGAAGAATACGCCGTAGCAGGAGGGGGAGCCGGCGACCACTGGACGAAAACACAGGTAGGATTCCGCAGCGATACGAACTTGGCTGAGAATGCCTCATTCACCATCCAGGGCGATGCCTACCGATCGAACGAGGATTTCCCTGTGTACCTCCCCTCTTTCACCGCGCCGCCCGCGCAATTCGTCGGGGACGGGATGGATATTCAAGGCGCAAATATTCTAGGCCGCTGGAAGAAAAAGTGGGAAACCGATGCGGAAACCACCTTTCAGTTTTATGTTGATAACGCGAAACGCGATACGGTTGTCTACAAACACACGATCAACACGTTCGACTTTGACCTTCAGCATGCATTCAAGCCTTCGGAACGCCATGAAATCGTGATGGGGGCGGGTTACCGCGCGATCGATGCGCGCATGGCAATGACGCCTTACTACACCAATACGCCATCATCTCCGTTCGATGACATCTTAAGCGCGTTCATCCAGGATAAAATCGCCATCGTGCCGAAAGAATTTTTCCTGACGCTCGGCTCGAAGTTCGAGCATAACGACTACACCGGCTTTGAGATTCAGCCATCCGCGCGGCTTACCTGGCTGCCAGCGGAAAACCAAACCGTATGGGCATCGGTTTCGCGCGCCGTGCGCACGCCAAGTATTTTTACGGAATACGGAAGACTTACCGTTGCCGCCAATCAAGCACCGCTTCCGGCAGGCTTTGCAGTATCGGAACCCAACAAGGCATTGGAATCCGAAGAAGTTATCGCATATGAGTTAGGTTACCGCATTCAACCCATCAAAACCGTATCGCTCGATGCGGCGGCATTTTACAATGATTACGACAAGCTGTTCACCACTTCCGTCGGCGCGCCTTTCTTGCAGACCTCAGGTGCATTCGCCCCATTCTTTCAACTTCCCCTGCCCGTGGTCAACGGTAACTCCGCGCGCTCTTACGGCTTTGAGCTAGCCGCTAATTGGGATGTTACACCTATATGGAAACTTGCATCGAGCTACAGCTACATCGATTTGCGTTTCGACCGGCCTTTCCTGGTCGGGTTCTCCTTCGCAGGCCAGGAACCCCAGCAGCAGTTCAATGTCCGCTCCACCTTGTTCCTGCCGTATAACTTAGAAATGAACAACACGGTCTATTACACGGACAGCCTGACAGGCGGGCGTGTGCCCGATTATGTGCGGTTCGATACGCGCATTGCGTGGCAGGCCACCGGCAATATCGAGTTGAGCCTGGTAGGGCAGAATCTTCTCGACAACCGGCACCCGGAATTCTCCGGCTTTCTGCTGCAAACGCAGGAAGAGATCGGGCGCAGCGTATACGGCAATGTGCGCATAAAATTTTAAAGCAAAGACAGGTATTGGTTGTGAAACGCTTCGCGCGCTTGATTCTGGCCGGTTTTGCCCTGGCCGCCGCGCCTGCCCCCGCGCCGGCGGAAGACGGATCGAAAGAATATTTCGTCAAGGCGGCGTTTATCTATAATTTCATCAAGTTCACTTCCTGGCCGGGTGAAAAAGCATTGAGCCGGCAGAAGAACGCCGATATCTGCGTGCTGGGAGGCGATCCGTTCGGCAAGGCGGCGGCGGTGTTTAAGGAAGGCTCAACGCCGAACCTCTCGCTCCGCATGGTAGGCATTAGCGACGTGCATGCCGCGGGCGCCTGCCACATTCTGTTCATCAGCCGTTCGGAAGAGCCACGGGTCCTTGCGCATTTAGGCGCGCTCACCAAGGAGCCGGTGCTGACAGTGAGCGATATCGAGGGTTTCGCCGCCAAGGGCGGCATGGTCGGTTTCGTTGAGCAGCAGGGGAAAATACGTTTTGTGGCAAATTTAAAGGCGGCAGAAAGCGCCGGTCTTAAACTCGATGCGCAGCTGCTTGAAATAGCGCTGTCGGTCATTCGGTAGGGCAAAGGGGAGGATGGCGATGCATTTCCCCGCGAATGTCTCGATCCGTCAGCGCCTCATTGCGGTCATTACGCTTATCAGCGCCGTTTCCATCGCGCTCACTACCCTGGCCATTTCGCGCTTCAGCATTTTCAACCTGGAGCAGGGATTGAAGCGGGAATTGCAGGTCTCCGCCTCCATCGTGGGCGACAGGAGCGCCGCCACCCTCGACTTTAACCTGCCCGAACAGGCGCAGGAGATGCTGCGCGTGTTCAGCGTCAAGCGCACCATTGTCCGCGCCTGCCTCTACCGCGCGGACGGCGAGGTTTTTACTACCTACACGCGCGACGAGACGGAAAGCGCCCCCTGCCCCTCCGATTTGACGCCCCGCACCGAGATGGGCGAAACCCGTATCGAAGTCATGCGCCCGATCTCGCGGCTGGAGCGGCCTATCGGCTCGATCTATATCGAATCCACGCTTGATGACATCAATGAATACGTGCGCAAGCAGACCACCGTGGTGGTCACCATCGCGCTGATGGCGGTGGCGTTGTCTTATGTCCTGGCCATCAACCTCCAGCGCGGCCTTTCCGGGCCGATCTTGAGCCTGGCCAGCACCGCCCGCGCCGTTTCCGTCAATAAAGACTACAGCATCCGCGCCAAGCCGTTCGGCAACAGCCCCAAAGGCTTCGGCCAGAACACGGAAATCCTGGTGTTGACAGAAGCCTTCAACAGCAT
>CAYMDD010000183.1:977-4037 GCA_964389045.1 uncultured Rickettsiales bacterium | reverse complement strand
GCGCAGCATCATGGCGACGCTTAAGATAGTGGCGATGGGGTTGGCGATATTTTTCCCAGCGATGTCCGGCGCGCTGCAGTGCACCGGCTCATAGAGGCCGGGGGAGCCGGGGTTGCCCAGCGAGGCGGAGGGCAGCATGCCGAGCGAGCCGGTGAGCATCGAAGCGATGTCGGAGAGGATGTCCCCGAACATGTTGGTGGTGACCACCACGTCGAATTGCTTCGGATTCCGCACTAGCTGCATGGCGGCGTTGTCCACGTACATGTGGGAGAGCGCAATACCGGGATATTCGCGGTCGCCGATGGTTTGCACCTCCTCGCGCCACATCTCGGTAGTCTCCACCACATTGGCCTTATCGACCGAGCAGAGGCGCCCTCCGCGCTTCCCGGCCAAATCGAAGGCCACGCGGGCGATGCGCTGGACTTCCCCAGAGGTGTAGACCAGCGTGTTGACGCCCCGGCGGGTGCCGTCGGGCAAGGTTTCCACGCCGCGCGGCTGGCCGAAGTAAAGATCGCCCGTCAGCTCGCGCACGATCATGATGTCGAGGCCTGCCACGATCTCGGCTTTAAGGGAAGAGGCATCCGCCAGCGCCTCGAAGCAGACGGCGGGGCGCAGATTGGCAAAAAGCTCCAGTTCCTTCCGTAAACCCAGCAGCCCCCGCTCCGGGCGGGAAGCGTAAGGAAGACCCTCCCATTTCGGCCCGCCGACCGCGCCAAGCAGGATGGCGTCCGCGTTCCGCGCCTGTTCCAGCGTTTCGGCGGGGAAGGGGGTGCCCGCCGCATCGTAGGCGCCGCCGCCGATCAGGGCTTCCGATACGGTGAAGCTCCCCGGCTGCCGGGCATTCAGCCAGTCGAAAATGCGCCTGGCCTGGCCGACCACTTCCGGCCCGATGCCGTCGCCGGGGAGGAGGAGGATGTGTTTGGTCATGCGTTGCTCTATTCAGTGGAACCGTTCCTGCGCTGTTTAACAGAAACTCCGCAAAACGCCAGCGTAACCGGCAGTGGTTTCACGCCGTTCATTGCCGGTGAAGGCAAGGGCTTCGAGCCAAGCCTGGCGGTAGACTACCCCGCCGCCTTCTCCTTCTCCCCCTTGCTCATGCCCGCCTGCGCCAGTTTTCTTAAGAGAAAATCGCGGAAGACGTTGATGCGCTTGGAGTGGCGGAGTTCCAGGGGATAGATGAAATAGACCTCTGTGGCGGGGCCTTTGACCTCCGGCAGCACGCGGGTGACGTGGGGCAGGCCTTCCGCCAGGTAGTCGGGGAGGCCTGCGATCCCGAGGCCGGATTCCATCGCCTCGCGCATGCCGATCAGGCTGTTGATCTTGAAGGCGGCTTTCCGCTCCTCGTCCTTCTTCTGCCCGAGCTTCACCGCCCAGTTCACCTCCGCGAAGGGCAGGCGCACGTCCTCCGGGTAGGCGATCAGGCGGTGCTTGGCCAGATCCTCCGGCTTCTTCGGAATGCCGTGCTTGCGTAAATATTCGTTCGAGGCGTAGAGCGCGTTCGGTAGCGCCGTCAGCTGCCGCTGCACCAGGTCGGGGTGGCGGGCAGGAAACAGGCGGATGGCCACGTCCGCCTCGCGCATGGTCAGGTCCAGCTCGCGGTCGTCGACCAGCAGGGTGACGGTGATATCCGGGTAGCTCTCGCCGAATTCGCGCATGAGGGGGGTGAGCCAGATGGTGCCGAAGGCAATGGGCGCGGTGACTTTCAAAGGCCCGCGCGGGCGCTCACGCGTCTCCAGCAGGGCGTTTTCCGCCGCTGAGAGCTTAGAGAGGATATCGCTGACCGTTTTAAACAGGATCTCGCCCTGCTCGGTCATCAGCAGGCCGCGGGCATGGCGGTGGAAGAGGGAGACTTGCAGATGCTCCTCCAGCGCCCCGATCTGGCGGGAGATGGCGGACTGGCTTAAGTTTAGCAGCTCGCCCGCGCGTGTGAAGCTCATGGCCACGGCGACGGTGTGGAACACGCGCAGCTTATCCCATTCCATCATGGCCGGCCTCCTTCATACTGACGCCGCCTGCCTACACCTGTTTGATGGATGTTTCAAGGCAACAACGCGCTGTACAGAAACGTAAACAAACGCTATCCTTTAATCTTTGCCGCCTGAAAATCGTGAATACCCCTGCCGGGCATGGCTATATTTTTCCTGTAATTTAAAGGATTGTTTACTTAAGGCCCAAGCCGCGCCAGCACGTCCTCCACGCAGGATTTCAGGAAAAAATGGTCTTCCCGGATGAGCTTCGCGTATGCGGCCATCTCCTGAAATTTGCGCGATGCCGGCGCCGCATCGTCTTTCAAACACAGCTCCCTCCAGTCGCGGTACAGCTGATTGTTGTACTTAAACCCGTCCACTACCTTCTTGCACTTGTTGTACGTGATCACGATGGCGCTGCGCAAGGAAGCATCGGCGATCTTGCCGAGCATGGTGGCGTTGGCATCGTAGACGGTGAAATAGTTCTGGGTAAGGGGATAGTAAAATTCCAGCGCCTGCCCGTCGGTTAAGGATTCCACGAGGTGGCCGACACGCTGCATATGGAAGCCCCACAGCGCGTTCAGCTCCACGCCGAGCGCATAGAGCAGGTTCTGCACTTCCTTCTGCTCCTGCCGGTCTTCCTTACGCTCTTCTTCCCGCAAGGTTTTCACTGTGGCGTAAAGCGTAAACGCCCCGCCGATCAGCGCCCCGATCAGGCCGGTGGCGAGGTTGAAGAGGTTGTTGACGATAGGTTCGGGAAGCATAGGCGTATTTTAAAAAGCGAAAAGATATATTCTCTTAGCCTAATTCCATCGGTTTGAAAATGCATAAGCTTCTGCAATCTTTATCTTTAATATTGTTAACGGAGTTCCGGCATGGTATTCTACACTCGTTAATGGCTTTTCCGTACGAACTGTAAGGATACAGTCTATAGACGTAGGGCGTTCCTTCGTCTTCTAAGATGTACGGTCGTAAGCCGTTAACCTACCCCAAGAAAGGGGAATGCAATGTCGACGATTCTGTCGGCGCAGGTCGAGGTGCAGGGATCGGAGTCCAAGTGCCCGAAGCTGCATCAGCTTCGGGAGTACTGCGG
>CAYMDD010000183.1:0-967 GCA_964389045.1 uncultured Rickettsiales bacterium | reverse complement strand
TGCAGCCCCGACACCATCCTGACTAACGCCGAGGTCGACTTGCACCTGAACGGAAACCCCCGGCTGAAGCTGGAGGGTTGCCGTCGGTGCCAGGAGATCGTGGATCAGCTCATGATGGGCTGAACGTGTGAAGTCAGCAAGGAGCAGGATAGCTCCTACAGGCCGCCCCCATACGATGTGGGGCGCGGCCTTTTTATTTTACAATCCAAACGTTAAACTCTATAGTGAAAAAGTTAATGGCTTAGTCGTTCCTAGATGAAGGATTCAGCCTACAGGCGTGGATTGTTTCCCCGCCTCCTTCAGATATACGGCTTGGCCGTTAACTGCTGGAAAGGAGAGATCATGGCCGAACAGCCTGATCGCCGCCTCTGCCCGTCACCCGATGACATCGAGAGATATCTCTTACGGCAGGGGGCGGCGCCCGACAGCGCGGTGCTGAGAGGGCATCTTAAGGGATGTCCCCACTGCCAGCGCGAACTCGGAATCGGGAGCCTGCTCTTGCCTATGATGGGCAAGCCCGTGCTCTTCCACGACGCCGGCAACCAGCACTGACGTGCAAGGCCGTCTCCCACGGATGGGAGATGGCCTTTTTTCTTAAGTATTAAACCTAAAATGCAGCACGTCGCCGTCCTTGACGATGTAATCCTTGCCTTCCAGGCGCAGGCGTCCAGCCTCTTTTGCGCCTTGCTCACCGTTTCCTTTGACGTAATCGTCATACGCAATCGTCTCGGCGCGGATGAAGCCTTTTTCGAAATCAGTGTGGATGACGCCCGCGGCTTGGGGCGCCGCTGTCCCTTGGCCGATCGTCCAGGCGCGCGCTTCCTTCGGTCCGACGGTGAAATAGGTGATGAGGTTTAAGAGCGCGTAGCCTGCCTGGATGATGCGGGAGAGACCGGTTTCGGTGAGGCCGATGGTTTCCAAAAATTCCTTTCGCTCACTTTCCGTCTCAAGCAAGGCAATCTCCGCC
>CAYMDD010000182.1:2717-4064 GCA_964389045.1 uncultured Rickettsiales bacterium | reverse complement strand
CGCAATTGCTTAAAACGGTATTTCATCCTCAAACAAAACAGCTTCGGTTGCTTTTCTAGGTGCAACAAGTATTCGTTGGGTAGAAGTTTTTAAACGCTTAGCTTCATCCTCTTCTGCTTTAGCTTCTCCAACAATTTGGAGAATATTAGTTGTAAGTTTGTGTATAATATCAACGGATGACCAAGCTGCACCGGGCGCTGCAAAAATAGCAAAACTTATTTTAGAGATTTCTAAAAGGCTAATTCGTTTTTTTTCAAGCTCTGTTTCAAATATATCTAACTTTTTTAAAAGTGCTTCACGTTTATCTTGTGGCATCTGCGCTTTTTCTACAGCGTTACGCAGGTTATAAGTATACTGCCTAATTCTATCTTTGTCTTTGTCTGATAGGGCTACAGAATCTTTGTTTGAACTGCCTAGCAATATTTGAGTTAAATAATGATCAAGATCAAACTCAAATTGACGATAATCTGCGTCAGAGAATTCTTTTAAAGATGGTACTTCCATAGAAGCAAACGGCTCAATACCATAGCTCCTTGCTGCTGCAAGAATGATATTTTTGTATCTGTATTTTGCTTCATGGTAAACTTGCCACTGACCTTCATCATTATCGAATGATGCATTCCGGTAAGTTTCATCTAGCCTTTTGCTGGCGTGGTTTACAAACTGCATGAATGCGGCTTCACTATCTTCAGGAAGCTCATCAATTTCTTGCTTAGTTACAAAATTGAAAATATGCATTTTACTATACTAGCAGCGATATTTTGTATTTCAATGTGCTGTAGTCAAACTTAATCACTGCTTTATTTTGCCGGTAAAATCAAAAAGTAAAATAAATTTAGAACATCATCGGGTAAAAGCAAGCTTGCAAAAAGTGTGTAATAAGTGGTACACTATCTTGCATACAGCTTAGGGGAGTAATGATATGACAACCGATAACCCCAGAATCCAGGTGATGCTCGATGCGGAAACCAATGGCCTTCTTGCCGGACTGGCGGCGCGGCAACACCGTTCCGTTTCCGCCACAGCGGCGGAGCTGATACGCGAGGCGTTGGAACTTCATGAGGATGTGTTGCTCTCCCGGCATGCGGATGAGCGCTTCGCCGCCGCGAAGAAATGGGTCAGTCACCGCGATGCGTGGAAATGAAGCGTGTGGACAGTTCGGTACTCCGATTCGGTCGTTCGCGTGGATATTCCGCGTCTCGATCATGCGGTAAGGCGGCGCATTCAGCAAGCGATTGAAACCAAGCTGATGCGTGACCCGGTGCGGTTCGGCAAGCCGCTGCGCTATAGCCTTCACCGTATTTCCAGTCTGCGGGTGGGTGATTGGCGTGTGCTGTATCATGTGGA
>CAYMDD010000182.1:0-2707 GCA_964389045.1 uncultured Rickettsiales bacterium | reverse complement strand
GGACCATGCGGCTATGACCGTTTCGGTGGTTTCCATTGGGCACCGCCGAGACGTGTACGATGATTAGGCGATGCGCTAACCCAGCAATGCCAGCATCTTCAATTCCGCTTTCGACCAGGGGAGGCTCGCTAGTGTTTCTGCGGCGTGCCAATCCGCGCCGGTACGTTGTTCGTTGAGGGTAAAGCAGTACACCTCCGCCTCCAGCGTGAAATGGCTGTAGACTTGAGCGATGTGGCCGAGATGGGCTGCCTGCTCGAAGGGGTAGGGTTTTTCTTCCAGCATGAACGCGGCGGCGTCCGCTTCCGTTTCGATGAAGCGGTACATGCCTTTTAAAAAGCGTGTTTCGCGCGGGGCGGCGTGGATGCGCCCGTCCCGGTCGCGCGCGATGACGATGCGGCGGCGGCGGGTGGGGGGTATGCGCTTCGGCTTTTTCGCGGGGTAGCGCTCCGGCGCGGCTTGGCCCCGGCAGATGACGGATGCGGGGCAGAGGAGGCATTTCGGCGCTCTGGGGGTGCAGATAGTGGCGCCGATATCCATCATGGCCTGGTTGTAGTCGTAGGGATTTTCGACATCCAAAAGCGCTTCGGCTTTTTCCCATAACAGCGCGTCCGTCGCTTGCTCCAGCGCGAAGATGCGGTGGAGAACGCGCTTGACGTTCGCCTCCATCACCGGCACGGGCAGGCGGTAGGCGAAGGCGGCGACCGCATGGGCGGTGTTGCGCCCGATGCCGGGAAGAGCAAGCAGAGATTCGACGGCGGCGGGGAGCGCGCCGCCGGAGGCGATAGCGGCGCGGCGGAGGTTTTGCGCGCGGGTGTAGTAGCCCAGGCCTTGCCAGGCCTTGAGCACGTCCTGCTCCTCGGCTTCCGCCAGGGATTTGAGCGTGGGGAAGCGGGCGAGGAAGGGGGCGTAGAAACGCGTGCGCACGGTTTCCACCTGCGTCTGCTGGAGCATGATTTCGCTGATGTAGATGGCATACGGGTCGGAGGTATTGCGCCAGGGCAGGTCTTTCCTGCCGTGGAGCGCATACCAGGCGTGGAGGGCGCGGTGGAAGGCGGTGAGGTTATTCATTCCTGAGGAGAGAAAGAGGGCGGACTTTGAGCGCCTGGCGGATCGAGCCGTAGCCCACGGCGGAGGCGATGACGAGCGAGACGGCAAGGGTGGCCAGCACCACGCCGGGCAGCAGGCGAAACTCGGAGAAGATCATCAACTGCATCATCCCGTACGCCGCCAGCGCGCCGACAAGGAGCGCAAGTGCGGCCACCGCAAGGCTCATGATGATTAGCTCAGTCATGTAGAGCTTGAAAATCGCACGGCGCTTGAGGCCCAAGACTTTGAGCATCACCGTTTCGTATGCGCGCCGCGACAGCGAGGCGCTCACCGCGCTCGCCATAACGAAGGCGCCCGTCAGGATGGTGATCGAGGAGGTGAGCAGTACCGCGCGCGCCACTTGCTCCATCGTGTCGCGGATTTTGGCCAGCACGTCGCGGATGCGGATGATGGAAACGCTGGGGAATTCCGCGTCGAGCAGGCGGCGGACGGCCACCTCCCTCTCCATGTCCGCCACCACCGAGACGAGGTAAGTCTCCGGCAAATCTCCTTCGGCGCCGGGGGAGAGGATGGTGGCGAAGTTCATCTCCAGCGTGCCGTAGTTGATGCTGCGCAGATTGGCGATGCGGGCGGTGATGTCCTTGCCTAAGACGGTAAGGGTGATGCTGTCGCCGAGGTTCAAGCCCATGCCGCGCGCAAGCCTGGCGTCGAAGGACACCAGCGGTTCGCCTGCGTAATCCTCTTTCCACCATTCGCCTGCCACCAGATGCGCATTGGGTGGCGGCTTGGCCGACCAGGTGATGCCGCGGTCGCCGCGCACCGCCCAGCGGGAATCGGCGGCGATGGATGCCGCGTTCGGCGCCTGGCCGTTCAGCGCGGTGATGCGCCCGCGCAGCATCGGCGTGCTGTCGATCTCGCCGATGCCGGGCACTTCTTTCAAGCGATTCAACAGCGGCTCGATCTGCGAGGGCTGGATGTCGATCAGGAAAAAAGCGGGGGCGCGGCTCGGCAGCTCCGATTCGAGCTGGGCGCGCAAGTTTCCTTGCACCAGGGTGAGCGCCACCAGCAGGCTGGAGGCGACGCCTAGAGAAATTATGATGCCGGTAGTGGCCGAGCCGGTGCGGCCTACGTTCATCAGCGCCATGTTAAAGACGGGGTTGGAGCAGCGCCCGCGATGCGCCAGGCGGCGGCTTAAGCGCTTGAGGAGGGAGGCGATGCCGGCGAAGGCGGCGATGGAGGCCATCATGCCGATCATGAAATAGAACGGGATGTCCGCCTGGCCGGTGAAACGGATGGAGAGGAGGAAAAGGCTAATGATGAGCGCGGCGAAAATTCCGCATAAGGTGAACAAATGGCGCATCGGCAGCTCGGCGATGTTCAGCCGCGACTCCGGCTCGGCATGGCCGCGGAAAAGAGCGGCGGGGGTGAAGCTTTGCGTGCGGTAAAGCGGCAGGATGCTGAACAGCGCCGCAGCACCCAGGCCGAAGCCGAGCGCGACCAGCAAAGGCGTGGGATAAATGCCCGGTGCGGACGCGACCGGCAGCAGGCCTTCCAGCGCACCCATCAGCGCGTATTGCGCCGCCAGCCCCAGCGCGATGCCGATAGCGCTTGCCGCGAATGCCGCGACGCCGAGCTGAATGCCGTAGATGGCGTATATTTC
>CAYMDD010000181.1:1768-4066 GCA_964389045.1 uncultured Rickettsiales bacterium | reverse complement strand
GATGAGGAGAAGGTCAAGGCGGCGGTGAGCGACCACCGGGTGAGGAAGCGCCCAACCTTCCATTACCGCTTGCCGAACTGCAATCTGGATGAAAGCGGCTGGTCTCCCGTTAAGGAGTGGAACTTGTGGGTTAAGGTGGAAACACTTGCCGAAGACAGGGTGAAGCTCCAGGAGATGGCGAAGGATTATTTGGAATTCCATGCCTCGGCCACGGGCGCGCTGCTGGGCGGCTGGGCGGAGAAGGCGGGGCAATGGCTGGCGGCTTAAAACCGCTGATTGGCGTGACGGGCGCGCTTTTCAACCACGCCATGAGCTGGCGCTTCATTGAAATGAACCTGCGCCTGGCGGGCGCGCGGATGGTGCGGCTGCATGCGAGACACCCGCAATACTTCCTCCCCTTGGACGGCCTGATCGTCTCCGGCGGGCGCGACATCGACCCGAAGCTTTACGGCAAGGAGCCGAAGGAGAATTATTTCTACGACCATGCGCGCGATACGCTGGAGCTGGAATGGCTCCGCCATGCGCTGAAGCGGAAAATCCCCATCCTGGGCATCTGCCGCGGCGCGCAATTGCTTAACATCTGCCTGGGCGGCACGCTCTACATGGACATCAAGCTGGTCTGCGAAACGGCGAAATACCCGAATACCGTATGGAGCAAGGTGTTTGCCCGCAAGCCGGTGGTGCTGAAAGACGATTCCGTCCTCCACATGCTGATGGGCGCGCATGCCGCGCGCGTCAACAGCCTGCACCGCCAATCGCTGGAGCGGATCGGCGAAGGGCTGGAAGTGACCGCCTGGGAGGCCAACGGCATTGTGCAGGCGGTGGAGGGCGCCGCGCGGGATCATTTCATCTTAGGCGTGCAATGGCACCCGGAATTCATGATTAACAGCCGCCGCCAGCGCAGCATTTTCCGCAAGCTCAAAACCGAAGCCGCGCAATATGCCTACACGCGCGGCAAGGCGGAAGCTTGCGGGCGCATAAACGCGCCCTATATGTAAGCTTACCTGGTTAAATGTAGGAAAGGGCGTGTATGATCGAGGTCAGGAGATATGCCGATTTAGGCGGCATGGATATCGGCTGGCTGAATGCGCATTACCATTTCAGCTTTGCTGACTACCATGACCCGAAGCGCATGGGCTTAGGCAATTTGCGCGTGGTCAACGATGACGTTGTAAGGGTGGGCGGCGGCTTCGGCATGCACCCGCACCGGGATATGGAAATCGTCACGTTCGTGCGCTCCGGCGCCATCACCCACCGCGACAGCCTGGGCAACGAGGGCAAGACCTCCGCCGGCGAAGTGCAGGTGATGAGCGCGGGCACGGGCATCGTGCATGCGGAGGAAAACCGCGAGAATGTGGACACCAACCTTTACCAGATCTGGCTGCTGCCGCGCGAGAAGGCCGTGCAGCCGCGCTGGGAGCAGCGGAATTTCCCCGTAAATGCCGAATCTCAGCTGCCTCTCCTGGTATCGGGGCTGAAGGAGCACGAGGGCAGGGGTGCGCTGTTCATCCATAGCGACGCGGCGATTTACGGCGGTCAGATCGCCCCGGATCATACCGTGGAGCAGGAGCTTGGCGGCGGGGCGTACCTGCTGGTATCGCGCGGGCGCGTGCGGTTGGGCAGCGAAACGCTTCAGAAAGGCGATGGCACGATTATCCGCAGTCAGCCGCTGCTCTCGATCCAAGCGGAGGAGCCGAGCGAAGTGGTGCTGATCGACCTGCCTACATTGCACTGATGCCCACCAAACACAACAAGAAGCGCTACATAGCCAAGCCGAAAGCGCGCGACAGCTTCGCCTTAAGCGGGCGTGTATTCCTCCGTTTCCGCGATGAAGAAGCGATGTTGCAGGCGGGCAGGGGCGATGCGCTGCTTTATCCCAGCATCGAAGCGCTGTGCCATGCGCAGGAGTACGAAGCGCCGCGCCATGCCGGGTATTTCAAGGTGGATGTGCATGACGGCAAGGACTGGAAACCGCTGCTGCTGCAAGGGCTGTTCGAGATGGAGGAGCACCGCTTCGCCAAATCCGATCGCCCGGCGGATGTGGCGGCGCTATGCGCCGAAACGCTTATTGCCTGCAAGGGAAAGACGGTGGAGCGCACGTACCGCGAACATTTGCGCCTGCAGGGTGAGACAAGCGAAATAATGAATAGTTAATAGCGCTTACACTCATTTACACTTTTTTTACTTGCCTGGTGCGCTGCATTCTCCTAACGTCCCGGCATGAAAAAACTGCGCCGGTTACAATATGCTATGGCCAGTGCCGCAATCGCGGTTTTCGGCCTGATGCCTATCCAGCAA
>CAYMDD010000181.1:0-1758 GCA_964389045.1 uncultured Rickettsiales bacterium | reverse complement strand
CCTCCGCGCAGATCGGCGCTCCCGCGCCTATTCTTCGCGCGGGCGCTTCCATTCCCGGCATCTTAAGCGCTTCCGATATTAAGCGTTACGCGGAAGCGCAGCAATTCACCCGCGCCGGAAAATGGAAAGAGGCGGACACGGCGCTTGCCCGCGTCGAAAACCCGGTATTGACCGGCGCGCTGCTTGCCATGCGCTACACCGATAAGCGGTACGCGCCCACCCAAGCCGAGCTGGATGCATGGTTTTCGGAACATAAAGATTCCGCGGCGGTGGAAAGCGTCGCCGCGTCCGCGCGTAAACGTGGCTTGCGCGCCCCTGCCATGCCTTACCGGATAACGCTTAAGGATTACGCGGATACGAGCAAAATCCTGACGCGCACCTACCGTCCCTCGCTTGTCAGCGGCGCGGCCTGGGGGGAACGCCCCGAAGCGCTCGCTCAATGGGAAAAAGCCGAGCGCCTCGTCGCCTCGCACCGCACGGAGGAAGCGAAGGCGCTGCTGGAGAGCGAAGAAAGCGCGAAGCTGAACCCGCTTGAGGCGGATGCGTTGCGCTGGGAACTGGCGGAACAATATTTCCATAGCGGTAATGCGCACGCGGCTTACGCGCTAATCACCGCCGCCATGCGCTCCTCCGAAACGCTTCCCGCCATGCGTTGGACAGCGGGCATCGCCGCGTGGCGTTTGGGAGATAAGCACGCGGCGGTAGGGCATTTTGCCGCACTGGCCGCGCGCGAGGAGATTCCGCCATCCGAACGCAGCGCCGCCGCGTACTGGGCATACCGCGGCCATACGGCGCTGGGCAATGCGGAAAAAGCCTCTCGCTACTTAAAAATCGCCGCTGCGGAGCCGCGCACGTTTTACGGCGCGCTCGCACGCGCCAAGCAGGGTAGGCAATTATTCGAAGGCCAGGCAACGCTCGAGCTGAACGAAGCGCAGCTTGATGCGCTCTACCGCGTGCCTGCGGTTGCGCGCGCCGTGGCGCTGGCGCAGCTGGCGAACGAGGAAATGGCGGAAAAAGAACTGCGCCGCGTATTTTTCAGCTTGAAAAAGCCCATGCGCTTGCAGCTGCTCGCGCTGGTGGAACGGCTGAATCTGCCCGCGTTGCAGATGGCGATGGCCGGGCAAGTGCTGCAGCAGGGCGGGAAGGTGGAACATGCGCTTTACCCCATGCCCGAATGGCAGCCTCACAGTGGCTTTGCGCTTGACCCGTCATTGGTGTTCGCGCTCGCGCGGCAGGAGTCCGGTTTTCGCGCCGGCGCTTTAGGCGCGGGCGGCGCGCTGGGGCTGATGCAGCTGATGCCGAACACCGCCCGGCTGATGCGCTTGAGCCTTAAAGATACGACCGCCATTTCGCCGCTCGGCATGATGGAGCCGGAAGCGAACATCACCCTGGGCCAGCATTACCTGCGCCGCCTGATGCGCGAGCCGGGCATCGGCGACAGTATGTTCGATGTGATCGCAGCCTACAACGCAGGCCCTGGCCGCTTAAGCGGATGGCGTGCGCAAGGGATCGTGGAGACGTCCGACCCGCTGCTGTTCTTAGAAACCATCCCCTACGCCATCACGCGCGCTTATGTAAAGCAGGTGATGACGAACTACTGGATATACCAGGAGTTGCAAGGCGCATCCCCGCAATCGGCGCTGGCGCTGGCCAAGGGCGAATGGCCGCGCTACCGCTATGCGCCGGCGGCCTTGGCCGAGCGCTGGTGGCGCGCCCCGATTTTTCCCTAGAGCGGATATCGAGCGCGCCCGTCTGCGG
>CAYMDD010000180.1:0-4069 GCA_964389045.1 uncultured Rickettsiales bacterium | reverse complement strand
GCGTTGTGGCCGGAGAACATCAGTTGGTTATCGACCGGCGCGCCGTGCGCGATTTCCTGTAGCGTCTTCTGGATACAGAAGCTCCTCGGGTCGGCTTTCTTGCCCGTGGTGTAATCGTCGCGGTCTTTCCAGTTGGAGAAGCGGCAATGACTTAAACAGCCCATGCAGTCGATCTGGTCGGTGTGAATCTGCCGTGCTTTTTCCAACGTCACGAAAATCAGCGTTGAATCCGGGGTTTTCATCACCTCTTGATACCCCTGCTCGGTATAGGTTTCCGCTTTCATCTTGTCCCACGGCTTCAAATAAACCGGCCTGCCGCGCGCGCCGACGGCCAGCGCTTCCGGGAATTCCTCATCCGGCGCGGTGCGGTATTCCACCTGGCGCTCGTTGCGCTCGCGCAGCTCGTGGATGAAGTTATTGTTGACCGCGGAGGAATAAAACCCCGTGGGGCTAAAATTATTGAGGAACACATCGCCGGGCTTTAAGGTGAGCAGCCTGCTTTTCCAATGCGTCGAAACCGGGCTTTCCTGCGTGAGAATGGGCCTGGTGCCGAACTGGAAGGCGACCGGCCCTACCTCCTTATTGTCCAGCCAGTGCTCCCACTCGATCAGATGCCAGGCGCCGCCCGCCATCACGATCGGCGTTTGGTTGAGGCCGAAGCTGTTCAGCACCTGCCGCAGCGCCACCACGCGTGGGTAAGGGTCTTGCGGCTCTCTAGGGTTTTCGCTGTTGGAAAGCCCGTTATGCCCGCCGGCCAGCCACGGGTCTTCGTAGACCACCGCGCCGAGCCATTCCGGCGTCTTAGAATAGGCGCGCTTCCATAGCGCGTTGAAGGCGCGGGCGGAGGAGACGATTGGGTAATAATAGACGCCGTATTCCGCGGCGATATCCCCTAAGCGGTACGGCATGCCCGCGCCGCAGGTGACGCCGTGAATCAGCCCCTTGGCGCCTTCCAGGATGCCCAAGAGCACCTGCTCCGCGCCGCCCATTTCCCAGAGGATGTTGACATGGATGCGCCCCTCCCCATTCGATACCTCATGCGCAATCCGCGCCTGCTCGATGCCGCCGGCGGTGCTCATGGCCACCAGCTCTTCATGCCGCTCCCGGCGCGTGGTGCCGTGGTAAATATACGGGATGGCGATGCCGTTTTCATCGTAGCGGTCGGCGTTGACGCCTGAAAACGTGCCGATGGCGCCCGCCGCCGCGAATGCGCCCGCCGTGCGCCCGTTGGTGACGGCCACGCCCTTGCCGCCCTCGATGATGGGATGCACCTCGCGCCCCGACAGCAGCACCGGTTTCAATTTATCGTAAAAAGAAGTCACACGCCCCCGAAAGCCTAATGAAAAACGAAATAGGCAGGGATTATAGGAGGGTTGCGCGATAAAGCAATGAAAGATCAGGCATGCTTTGACTTGCTCCCGTCCGGATGGTAAACTCTTAATGTTCTTAAGCACTTCCGCAACAGCACCGCTCGCGCGGCGCCGGAAGCCATGCTTTCAAGATGCGTTTAAGCGCATGTGTCATGCATGGGCGCTTTCAAGAACGTATCTATCAGCCCGGCTACGGCAGGGCTGCATATTCCCGCAAAAAGGCATGGTTGCCTTAGCGGGATGGAGGTTCGGATGCTCGAGCAGCGTATGCAGACGATCGCCTTCAGCGCCCGTATCGGCGACGAGATCACCTTCGGGTCTTTCACGGGCACGCTCTACGAAACCGACCAGTGCGTCGGCATCGAGGTACGTGAGCAGGGGGTGTTCGTGCAGCGGGTGGAGTCGATCCCCCGATGGCCATTCGCCATCTCGCCTATCGAGGGCCTGACCATGAAGTTCATGCCCAGGCACAAGGGCGGCGGCCTCGACGTGGAGTCGACGTTCGACTGCTGGTACTTCCCGGCGCCGAAGGTGTCCCGCAAGGGCCGCACCAGGATTCAGCCTCCCCGGCTCATGGCGGTGGCTCCAGTGAATGAGATGACCGGGGTCTAACCGCCGTTCCAGAGGCCGGACGCATCCAAGCGCCCGGTCTCTTTTTCTTTGACATTATACTTTAAAAGCGTCAAATTTTTAACGTTCTTAAGCACTTCCGGTGTTGACCGCGCGTGCGGTTGCGGAAGACCATGCTTTTAAAGATGCGTTTGGCGCATGCAAAGCATGGGCTTGAGAAGAACGTGTCTGCCCGGTCTTAAAAAACCGGCATTTCCCGCGAATCAGCGGGATGGAGGCAGCATGACTGCGAAGAAAAAGCGGGCGAAGACCGTGTTCCGTTATAACTTTTACAATGGATACGTCCTCGACCTCCCCGACGGATTCAAGCTCAAGCTGCTGCAAGGCACCGAGATGGCGCTGCTCACCACTCAAGTGAAGAGGAAGCCCCATGAGGGCGTCAACAGCCTTTATCCTGGGTTCACGATGATTCCCCGGTTCGGCGCGTCCGTGAAGATCGTCGACAAGTACTCGTACGGCGGCTTCGTGATCGACGTCACGCTCGACGACAGGACATGGATGCTCAACGGCGAGCATGTGCTCACCATGACCAACGCCTGGGGTGTCCGGATTGACGCGGAGAAACACTGCAAGATCAACTAAGCTGCACGAAGGCTGGGCGTGAAAACGCCCAGCTTTTTTTACGCCATCGCCACCGCGCCGCCGCCGCTGGCCTCGGCAGGCACCCCGCCCTTGCCTTCCTTCTCCGGCATGCCCGGCGTATCCGGCGGGGCATCCGGCGCGGGGGCGGCTTTTTTCTTGCGCGGGTCGTACGGCTCCTGGATCGGCACGGCGATCTTCGGCAGCAGGCGCTTGGTGAACATCTTGTCTTTATAATAGAAAATCTTCTTGGTGCGGATCGGCGGGTGCGATTCGATGAGGATGATCTGCTCATCGCGGGGCAGCGTCACTACCTCCTGCGGCAGCAGCAGCGCGCGCTGCGCCTCCGAGGCGTTGACGGTGCGGGCGGAGGGGTTCATGTCGAGGTAGAGCGGGCGGTTCTTGGAATACTGCGTCACTGTCTTGTTGCCGATCAGCTGGGAGATGAGGTTGGCCGTCTCCACGTTGTTGGCGGCAAACGTGATGCGGTAATAGGAGTTGGAGAGGAAGGAGTTCATGCCCGCCTCCTCGTAAATGCCTTTCAATTGCTGCGTATCTTGCACGATAAGGAACAGCTTCACCCGGTACCCACGAAAGTAAGCGATGCCCACCTGGAACTGCGGCATTTCGCCCAGAGACGGAAACTCGTCCATCATGAACATCACGCCCAGCGGCTCATCCTTGCCGGGCATCTTGCGGGTGAGGAAGTCGGTGGCCTGCTGGTAAAACACTTTGAGCAGCGGCTCCAGGCGCTTCAAGTTGTCCGGCGACACGCCGACATAGACGGTGGTTTTCTTCTTCTTCAGGGTCTGGATGTCGAAATCCGAGCGCGCGGTGGCCGCGTCAATCAGCGGGTTTGCCCATAATTCCAGCCCGGAGTTGAGCGTGGAAATCACGCCGGAGCGCTCCTTGTCGGCCTTTTGCAGGAACGCGGCAATGTTCATGTAAGCCACCGGGTGGATGCGCTTGCCGATGGTGTCCAGCACCACGGCCAAATTATACACCACGTCGTCCGAGCGCATGGTGCGCACCACCTCGCCGAAGGATTTGAGCTTCTCCGGCACGGCGCATAAATAAAGGATCACGCCCAGCATCAGCGAGCGCGCCTCGTTCTGCCAGAACTCCTGCTCAGGCAGCACGAGGTTGCAGATTTTCTGCACGTCGTCCACCATCTGGCCGGGCTTGGTGGAAATCCAGTCCAGCGGATTATAGCAATGGCTCATGCCGTCGGGATCGGCGGGGTTCCAGACGTAGACGTCCTGATGGAGCTTGTTCTTGCGGTAGCCGGAGGTGAGTTCGTAGTTCTCGAGCTTAATGTCGTGGCAGACGCAAGACTGCTCCCAGTAGAGCAGATTCGGAATCACGAAGCCCACACCCTTGCCCGAACCGGTCGGGGCGAAGAGCAGCACGTGCTGGAAATCGTCGGCAATCAAATAGCCCCGCTTGGTCTGGCCGAGTAGCATGCCTTTCTTGGCGCGGAGCTTGGCGTG
>CAYMDD010000179.1:0-4114 GCA_964389045.1 uncultured Rickettsiales bacterium | reverse complement strand
TTAAAAAGGTTGCAATCTGGCGTAATTTGCGTGGGCTTGTGCTTGCCTGCTCGCCGGGAGATGGCGGTCTTTCCAGACGATCCATGAACCTTATCACGGTGTCCTTGCCAATACTGTCTTGCGTGCAGGTTTCAATCCGATCTACAAGCTCTAAAATATCTAATTTCTCGTCCTTTTGAAAATTTTTAAGTTGCTTGGCAAGCAGGTGTATCTGCCACTCCAGAAAGTGATTAGGTAAATGTCTGTCTGAATCAGTCATAGAACTGCTTTTTCATAATTATTTAGCTCAGCATACTGAACTGTGAATCGGGCGACAACACTCCAATGATTTTTTTGTATCTGCCGGATGATAAATAATCTCTTTGAATATCAATCGTAAGTCGCTCGTTCACCCTTAAACGAGAATCAAACGAGAAAACGAGAACCCGCCGAAATGCATCCCCAGCCGCTTCCTATAAGGTGAAGCCATCAATTGATGCTTATTAACCAAGACTGGCCAGTCGCCAACTCTTCACGGAGGACGCGATGTTACCTAAAAAGACAATCACTGCCTTATCGAAAGATAAGGTAAAGCAAAAGAAAATCGTCAGAAGGCTTCAATACATCTTTCTGGCACTCAGACAGAAGTTTCCGCGCAGACCTTTACCTGGCGTAATGTATATAATGATCGCCGACTACCTGGAGCGTGGAGGGATTATCCTCAATGACGATAAAACTCCCTACGAGCTTCCTGACGATCAAGTACTCTTTGGAGATGATGTTGAATTCAGGTGGGTCGATAACAGCTTCCTGGCTGTCGATGAAAATGGAGAGTTTCTCTATACGAACTTCCGTAATCTTGACCTACTGATCCTCATCGATCTGTTCATTCAGATCATATTTCTTCTCAGCTTACCTGATAATCAATGACTTACTAAGCGCCGGGGAAACCCGGCGCACTTTCCCAAATTCATTCATCAACGGATTTAGACTCAGGCACACCAACCTGAGAAAGGAGTTTCTATGTCTAAAAAACGCAAAGACGGGAGCGCTGATTCAAAACTTCACCGCTTCCTGAAGAGCCAGTTTTCCGAAGAACAGGAAAAGGCTCAGAAAAATATCCATGAATATAGTTTCAGGCAATCCGACAAGAAAAACGGCGGAAAGCGAACCAGTCTCAAATTGGAGCTGGAGCAAACGGTGGCGGCTATCAAAGAAGTCGAAGCCAGTATGCACAAAGCAAATGAGGAATTGAGGAATACCGACCGCCATTATCGGAAGCGTTCGCAGGACGAGCATTGGGCGAAGGTGATTTTCTCCGCCGCAAATGCGCCGGATGTCGCCGCGATGCTGCTCTACTTCCTTCTTGCCATGATCTGCCTGGGTGCTGGGTTCTCAACGGCTTTCACGAGCCTGAGAGAAAGCGGAATTTCGGCGTTTGACGATCATCCGCTTATGGCCGCCTGCATTGCCATGCTCCTGCCTGTTGGCGGCATGTGCATCAAGACGGTCAAATTCAGCACGGATGCGGGCAGAAAGCGTTACGCGCAGATTCTTACTGCGATGGCGCTGACTTCGCTTGCGGTCTGGATCGGCTATTTTGCGCATAATTTCAGCGCAATGTCGGGGGATGTGTCTGAGGATTCTTTTTCCAGCAATCCTACGGGGCCGATCTTCACCATCCTGCAATGCCTCACCGAATTGCTGTGCGGCAGCGTGATGGCGCTGAAAGGCCAGACGATCTTCGACATCCTGT
This sequence comes from uncultured Rickettsiales bacterium, assembly GCA_964389045.1. Lineage (GTDB taxonomy): Bacteria > Pseudomonadota > Alphaproteobacteria > Rickettsiales > SXRF01 > CAYMDD01. The sequence goes on along the minus strand of CAYMDD010000179.1, from coordinate 2,379 downwards.
TTGGATATTTGAACCACGTCAACCCGAAGCATGAGGCGCTTGTCAGGGAAATCGCCGGTCTGAAACCACACCTTGCCGAACTCCTTGCAAAAAAAACATCACTTTCGATGGAGATCAGCGTTCTGGAAGCGGAATACGAGTTGGATGCTGAAGACCTGATTGCCGACTTCAAACTACTCAAAGATCAGTTTCATTTTACTCATTCAAGCGATGGAGAATAACCATGTGTAACAAATTCACCCTGACTATATGTGCGTCTGTTTTATTGTTTTCCCAGCCTGTTATGGCGAAAGAGCTATTTATAGCCGTATCGCCCTATCAGGTGCAGGAAAGTGCCGATGCCGAAAAGCGTTCCGTACTGACATTTCTTGCTAATAGTACGGAAATTGGCGATCAAGCCCATGTTATTGATGGCTATAATGCCCGCCTTATTGCGACATTCAATGTAGATCGTGAAGGCTTGAACCCTCGTGCGAAACTGCGTCGCAATCAGGCGTTCATGCAAGCCTATAAGGGTTTTGTGGATCAGGCCGCACCCGGCACTGGTGCAGACCAGCCGGTGGTGAAGCAAGTCCTGCGGATTCCGCACACGCTACGCTTTATCGCCGACAACTTCCCGGAAACTCAGGAACGCGAGATTATATTTCTGGGGTCAGTCCAATTCGATAGCCCCAGCGAGAAGTCAGTGTCTATGGCGAATAATCATATCCCGTCCGATCAATACTTGCTGGAAGGTCTGGAAACCTCTCCCTACAGCATGAAAGGATATGCGGATAAGCTGAAAAATTCCCGTATTCATATCGCCCCGCCTGAAGGCTCGTTTGTGAACACGGCGCACGAAGCCCGTACAAAACGCTTTTACGGGCTTATGGCGCAGTTGACTGGCGCGGTTTTGACGAGTTTCACACCCGACCGCAATCTGGTGTTTGACCGTGCCATGAAGCCGAGCGGTCAAGTGCCGGAAAGCATAGCCCCTGACGATAGCGGCAAGCTGGAGATGCAGCCTGTTAAAACCTCTGACGCCGGACGCCCCGCGATATTTTCGCGGGGTTTGAGTGCGGAACGGCCTACGGCAGCGGAAATGGCTTCAGCGCAGAACCTTGAAATCGGTATCCGCTGGGATTGCGCGGCCTGTGACATTGATCTTTACAGCGCACCACAATTTGGTGTTCTCCCGCTCTATTTCGGGAACACGAAAACGGAGTATGGCCAGTTCTTCAAGGACTTTGTGCAAAGCCCGGACATCGTGAACGGGCTGGAGAGTATTGAATATACGCAGCCTATCGACCTATCGAAGCTGTTTATCGGTGTGAATTTTTATTCTGGAACAGCGGCTGCTGGCAAAGTGACCGGCGCTATCCGGTTAAGCTTCAATAACCGCACCTATGAAGCGCCGTTTATAATCAACGCCGCCACCGGTAACAAAGCTGCGAATGGTCAGCAGACCATCACCAGCGGCAAGCCTGCCAACAGCCAATGGATCGTCATTGATCCGATGGCTGTCTTTGGTGTGCGCTAAGGGGCATGTATGTCCAAGAACAACCGGGAAGACACCCCACGCCTTGCGCCGCTGCTGACGCTCACGGCGGCCACGGCGTGGGGAGCAGCGCAAACATGGCCGATGATTGGCGGGCCGGATGCGCCACTTCCAGTTATTCTTGCGGGCATTGCCGGACTTGGAACATACAAGACACTGAAAGTCACATCTTCGCTTACCAAAAATATCCGGCTCCGCCGTGAAGCCTATGGGGAATCAGACACCAAAGGCTCGGCGCGATGGATGACGCGGAATGAAAGGCGTCAATTAAAACGTCATAAGCCGAAAGGCATGGTTTTGGGATGCGATGAAGATGGTAAGCCCCTGTTCGCAGAGGTAAAGTCGCATGTTTTAACGGTCGGCCCGGCGGGGACAGGGAAAACTTCCGCCGTAGCGGTGCCTCAGCTTATGCATACGTCATGGCCGGTTATCGCCACCGATGTAAAAGGGACGCTGTATGAAATAACGAAATGGGCGCGTGAGAAAAAACATCATCAGAAGGTTTATGCGCTGGACCCGGCACATCTATGTACCGACACTCCCGATAAATATAATCCGTTCATTATCCTGCTTGATGATTTTGAGACAGAAGCCGGACAGAAGGATCTGATCGCTGACGCGGAGGATATGGCGCTGATATTATTGCCGGAGCCTAAGACACTATCGGACAATGACTTCTTCCGAAAAGGATCGAGAAAAATTATCGTTTTCTGCCTTGCCTATGTGGTCACGCGGGGCGTTCCTGAAAAAGCGAATTTATGCGAAGTGCTGCGGTTGATCCGCAATGAAAGTGAGCTGATGGATGCGCTGTATGTCGCCACTTGTTCTGATGCGCTCAAGGG
>CAYMDD010000178.1:0-4152 GCA_964389045.1 uncultured Rickettsiales bacterium | reverse complement strand
CAGCCAAGCCTTTCATGCCGCGCTGGAAGAAGACGCCATCCAGTTGAGCGCCAGCGCGGACGAAGATCATGTTTACGTGGGCATGGAAGTTTTAAGCGAACACCGCGAGCGCGCGTTCGACCTGCTGGGCGCGGCACTGACCCAGCCGCGGTTTGATGTGGAGGCGGTTGATCGTTTGAAGGCGAAATCGCAGACACAGCTTTTGCGCCTGGAGCGTAATCCGAATTATCAATTGTTCCGCGCCTGGGCGGAAACAGCGTATCCCGGCCATCCTTACGCCAAGCCCGCACTTGGCAGCAAGGCTTCGCTGGAGCGGCTCGCGGCGGAGGATTTCGCCGATTATCATGCGCGGTACTTCGCCAAGGAAAACATGCTGGTCGCGGTGGTGGGGGATATCACGCCGGAGCAGCTTGCACCGCTGCTCGATGCCGCGCTTGCCCTGCTGCCCGCCGCGCCCAGCCGCGACATGTCCGTGCCCGAAACCGCGCCGCAGGCTGCCGCCAGAACCGTGCTGGTGGAAAACGCCGTGCCGCAGACGCTGGTGCAGTTCGGAGGCGTAGGGCTAAAGCGCGACGACCCGGACTACATGCAAGCTTACGTGATGAACCACATTTTAGGCGGCAGCGGCAGCCTGCTATCGCGCCTGGGCAGCGCCATCCGCGAGGAGAAGGGGCTGGCGTATTACGTCAATTCCGCGCTGGAGCCGAAGATGCAGGCAGGCGAGTGGGGCGGCACTTTCGCCACGCGCAACGACCAGGCGGCGGCGGCGGTGGAGACGCTGAAGACCACGCTGCAATCCTTCCGCGAAAAAGGCATCGGCGCGGAAGAGCTGGCGGAAGCCAAGCAATACCTAACCGGCTCGTTCCTGCAGTCGCTGGACAGTAACGCCGATGTCGCCAATTTTTTAATCACCATGCAGTTGTTCGGGCTAGGCAAGGATTACCTGGAGCGCCGCAACGCGCTGGTCAACGCCGTCACGGAAGAGCAGGTGGAGCAGATGGGGCGGAGACTTATCGACCCGCACGCCCTCCTGGTCGTCATGGCGGGCAAGCCGGAGGGAATCGATGCCGAATCATTTACAACCCCACATTAATGCGAGTTTTTCCGCCATGCCGTTTACTCAAGCATTCCTGAACCTGCCGTCCGATGCGGCGCAGGCTGCCTATTTGCTCAAGCGCCTGCTGCCGGAGCAGGAACGTCTGCTGACTAACCCGAAGCCCAACGAACGCTCGATTTTCTCTTTATGCGAAAGGAAAGACGATCTCGCTCAGGCGGAGGCGCTGACCAGGCAATGGAAAGCCAAGGGTTGCCAAGATCTGGTGGTGATCGGCTCCGGCGGGTCGGGTTTGAGCGGCAAGGCACTCAGCTACATCAACGGACGGACGCGCAAGCGCCTGCATGTGCTGGACAACCTCGATGTCCATGCGCTGGAAGCGCTGCTGGAGCAGGTGGAGCTGCAAGAGACAGCGGTGTTCATCGTCAGCAAATCGGGCGGCACGTCGGAGACGCATGCCTACGCGGATGCGCTGTTTGCCGCCATGCGCGCAGACGGGGCAATGGCGGATATCGCGGAGCGCGCCGCCGTGATGGCGATGGAAGGCGATAACGCTGCCAACCGTCTGGCGAGCCGGTACGGCCTTCCCACCATCGCGCACGATCCCGCCTTGGGCGGCAGGTTTTCGCTGCTTTCGCCTGTGGGCATTGTGCCCGCGGCGTTCTTAGGCCTGGACGTCCGCGCGTTGCGCCAGGGCGCTGCCGCCGTGCTCTCCGACATGGAACCGGCCATGCGCGCCGCCGTGTGGAACATGGAGGCCATGCAGGAGGGCAAGAACATCGCCGTGATGATGCCGTATGCGGAATCCTTGTGGGGGATCACCTTGTGGTGGCGGCAGGTATGGGCGGAGAGCTTAGGGAAAGAAGGCCTCGGCTCCACACCCTATGCCAGCATCGGCACGTCCGACCAGCACAGCCAGCTCCAGCTTTACCTGGGCGGCCCGAAGGACAAGGCCTATACGCTCCTGCTGCCCGAAACCAAGGGCAAAGGCCCCATGATTGCTAACGATTGTGCGCTCTCAATGCTAAAACATAAAAACTTCGGCGATGTGACGGATGCCATGCAGCGGGCGACGGCGGAGACATTGCGTAAGATCGGCGCGCCGCTGCGTATTCTCCACCTGCCGCGCACGGATGAAGAGGCCATCGGCGCGCTTTCTATGCAGTTCACGCTGGAGGTAATTTTCACGGCGGCACTACTCGGCGTCGATCCGTTCGATCAGCCGGCGGTGGAGGAAAGTAAGGTTCTGATAAAATCGTACCTTAGCGCTTAAAAAAAATTTGGAGGGAAAGTCTATGCCGAAACGCGATCCGCGCCTTAAAGCCCCCATTAAAAAACATACGCTGTCGCAGGATGATTTTGACGATGTCCTTAACGCCGTAGGGAACACCATCGCGGAGGAGTATGCAGGCCATACTCCCCGACAGCGATCCATCCACTTGCACGGCGAAGACATCACGACGCCGGAGGAAGATAAGCCCGTCTTTGACCGGGCGACGCTTCGGTCACTTACGATCTATGGCACTGGCTATGCCGGGTATAGACTCGGGTACGATGTCGAGGAATTGGGAGGCGTGGTCACCTCGCAGAAGCTGGGCGAACTGGAAGAGAACATTCGGCTTGAAGCGGGTGCGCGCAGTGTATTGGATCAAGCGTTCAAGTGGCTGCGCGATACCGTTGATGCCGAGATTGACCGTGCGCGTGGCCTACAAGGACCGCGGCTGGGCGGATAATTTTTCGTGCCCATCCGTATTCTTCCTTCCACGCTGGTCAACCGCATCGCCGCGGGCGAGGTGGTGGAGCGCCCGGCTTCCGTCGTGAAAGAATTGGTGGAAAACGCTATCGATGCGGGCGCCACGCGCATCGAAGTGGTAATTGAAGCAGGCGGCAAGCGCCTAATCCGCGTGAGCGATAACGGCAGCGGGATCGGTGAGGAGGAATTGCCGCTTGCCATCCAGCGCCATGCCACTTCCAAGCTCGACGACGAGGATTTGCTGCGCATCCGCTATCTAGGCTTTCGCGGCGAGGCGCTGCCCTCGATCGGCTCGGTGAGCAGGCTTTCCATCACCAGCCGCACAGACGGCGCGCCGCATGCCTGGGCGCTGCGCGTGGAAAACGGCGAAGCTTACGCCCCGGTGCCCGCAGCGCATCCGAAAGGCACGTCCATCGAGGTGCGCGATTTGTTCTACGCCACGCCGGCGCGGCTCAAATTCCTGAAATCCGAACGGGCGGAGACGCTTGCCATTCAAGATGTCCTGCTGCGCTTGAGCATGGCGCATTCCGACGTCAGCTTTACGCTCAACGATGAGAGAAGGCGGCTGATCCACGCCGACGGCGCGCAGGGCACGCTGCTGGAGGCGCGCCTGGCGCGGCTGGATACATTGTTGGGCAAGGATTTCGCCGCCAATACGGTGACTGTGGATACGGTGAGGGAAAATGCGCGTTTAAACGGGTTCGCCAGCCTGCCCACCTATTCGCGCGCCACCGCCTCGGAGCAATATTTGTTCGTCAACGGCAGGAGCGTGCGCGACCGGCTGCTCCTGGGCGCGGTCAGAGGCGCGTATCAGGATTTTCTCTCGCACGGGCGGCATCCTGTCATCGCGCTTTACCTTGAAATACCGCCGGAGGAGGTGGATGTCAACGTACACCCCGCCAAGGCGGAGGTGCGTTTTCGGGATGCAGCGCTGATCCGCGGGCTGATCGTGGGCGGCTTGCGGCAGGCGCTCATGGAGGCGGGCGGGCGCGCTTCCACCACCATCGCCGCCGCAGCGCTGGAGGCCTTCCGCCCCATGCAGCAGCCTACTCCAGGCTTCGCCTTTCATGAAGCGCGCGGAACGGCGTTCAGCAGCATGCCTTCCGTGCTCCCCGATCTGCCGCTGCCGCCGCAGGCGCGGGCGGAGGAGGCGAACGCGGAGGCGGGGGATTTCCCCTTGGGCGCGGCGCGGGCGCAGCTGCACCATACGTACATCGTCGCCGAAACTAAGGACGGGCTGGTGCTGGTGGATCAACACGCCGCGCATGAGCGGCTGGTCTATGAACGGATGAAAGCGCAGATGGCGGAGCACGGCGTTGCGCGGCAGAAACTCCTTATCCCGGAG
>CAYMDD010000177.1:0-4189 GCA_964389045.1 uncultured Rickettsiales bacterium | reverse complement strand
CATGATCCACATCTTGGTCAGCGTCGCCTTGTCGATCAGCAGGTCTTCCTTGCGCGTGCCGGATTTGTTGATGTCCATGGCCGGATAGGTGCGCTTGTCGGCAAGCTTGCGGTCGAGCACGATTTCGGAATTGCCGGTGCCCTTGAATTCCTCGAAAATCACCTCGTCCATGCGGCTCCCCGTCTCGATCAGCGCGGTGGCGATGATGGTGAGGCTGCCGCCGTTTTCGATGTTGCGCGCAGCACCGAAGAAGCGTTTCGGGCGCTGCAAGGCATTTGCGTCCACGCCGCCGGTCAGCACCTTGCCGGAGCTGGGCACCACCGTGTTGTAGGCGCGCGCCAGGCGGGTGATGGAATCGAGCAGGATCACCACGTCCTTCTTGTGCTCCACCAGCTTCTTGGCTTTCTCGATCACCATTTCGGCCAGCTGCACGTGGCGGTGCGCCGGTTCGTCGAAGGTAGAGGAGACGACTTCGCCTTTGACGGTGCGCTGCATGTCCGTCACCTCTTCCGGCCTTTCGTCGATCAGGAGCACGATGAGGTAGGCGTTCGGGTGGTTGGCGGTGATGGAATGGGCGATGTTCTGGAGCAGCACCGTTTTGCCCGTGCGGGGAGGGGCCACCACCAGCCCGCGCTGGCCGAAGCCGAGCGGCGAGACGATATCGGCTACGCGCATGGAAAGATCGGATTTCTCCGGGCGGTTTTCGACTTCGAGCTTGATTTTGCGGTCGGGATAGAGCGGCGTCAGGTTGTCGAAATTGATGCGGTGATTGACGGCTTCCGGCGGGTCGTAATTGATGGTTAGGACCTTCACCAGCGCGAAATACCTCTCCCCGTCCTTCGGCGCGCGGATTTCACCTTCCACCGTATCCCCGGTGCGAAAGCCGAAGCGGCGGATCTGGCTGGGGCTGACGTAAATATCGTCCGGTCCGGCGAGGTAGTTGGCCAGCGGCGAGCGCAGAAAGCCGAACCCGTCGGGCAGAATCTCAATCACCCCCTCGCCCGTAATCGCCTCTCCTTTCTCGGCATGCTTCTTCAGGATACCGAAAATCATTTCCTGCTTGAGCATCGTGCTCGCGTTTTCCACGGCGTTTTCTTCGGCGAGTTTCAACAATTCGTCCGCATTCTTGCGTTTAAGGTCTTGGAGTTTCATAGGAGGGAAAAGAGATGGATTTAAGAGGGTTGATGAGGCGCTAACGAAAAAATAAATCAGCGCGGGAGGGTCAAAGCGTAAAAATAAGTTAAATTCTTTTCAGTAATTTGTCAATCATTGACACTTATTAGGGAAATAAATAAGGATTTACCCAGCAAGATGAAATAGATAAGCGCGAAGCGCGCCTTGCCGGTACGGTGCATATGTACCAGCCCCTCAGCCGTTCCGCAAGAAAAAATCGCTCTTGGTTAAAACGGCTTCAGCACCGCGAGCAGCACGATCATGACCATCGCCAGCGTCGGCATTTCATTCAGCAGGCGGTAAAACTTGGCGCTTTTACTGTTCGTGCCCGCCGCGAACCGCTTGCGGCAGACGGCCATATACCCGTGCAGGCCCGCCATCAGGATCACCAGCAGCAGCTTGAAATGCCACCACCCTTCCTGCCAGATTTCGGGAGTGCGCAGATAGACCAGCCCGGCGCCGATGAGAAACACAGCGATCATCGCCGGGTTCATGATATAGCGCAGCAGTCTTCGTTCCATCGTCTGGAGCATAGCATCGGCCTCCGACGCCTTCGCCGCGCCCGTATGGTAGACATAGAGCCGCGGCAGGTAAAGCAGCCCCGCCATCCAGGCGATGACCGCGATCACATGCAGCGCTTTTAGCCAGAGATAGATGCTCTCCATGCCGTTTACATCCCCCCGCTTGCCGTGCGCAGGCCGGGCAAGCTCATATCGAAATCCGGGTCGGCGCTGGTTAAGCCTGCGTCCATCTCTCCGCGCTGTTTGCAGGGGCAGGCGGCATTCCCCGGCGCGCAAATGGCGTTGCCGCTGGCAGGCCATACGCCTTCCCCATGCGTCTTCGCTTTCCTGCTGAACGCGCTTAAGGCTTCGATAAAGCTGGCGTCGCACCCCAGCGCCGGCACGCGCACATACTCCGGCACGCCTTTTTCCTTGGCCAGATGCGCGTATTCGATGTCGAGTTCCACCAGCGTCTCCGAATGCTCCGAAACGAAGGCCACCGGCGCCACCACCAGGGGCACACCGTCCGCCCCCGCGCGGGCGATTTCCTCTTCCGTCGAAGGCCCAATCCATTCCAGCCGCCCGACGCGGCTCTGGTAGCAGACTGCGTAATCCAGTTCTTCAATGCCGAGCAGGCTGACGATGGCCTTGACGGTCTGCTCCACCTGCCACGGGTAAGGATCGCCCGCATCCACGATCTTTTGCGGCAGCCCGTGCGCGGAGAAGAGCACGCGCGGCTTGGCCTCGGCGGAAGCCTTAAAATATGCCTCGCGGATCAGCCCCGCGTGAGCAGCGATAAAATTCGGCTCCTTGAAATAGCAGCAGATGCGCGTGGTGGGTATTTTAAGGCCGGCGGCCTTCGCGCGTTTGTCCCATTCTTTGAAAGACGATGCCGTGGTGGTGGTTGAAAACTGGGGATAGAGCGGTAGCAGTACGATACGGTCGGGGTTGAAGGCTTTCACCTGCTTGACGGCTTGCTTCGTGAACGGATGCCAGTAACGCATGGCGGTAAAGACCTTGTATTCATCCGTTTCGCCTTCTATCCGCTCCTCGAGCGCTTCCTTCTGACGTTGCGTGAGTTCCGCAATCGGCGATCCGCCGCCGAGCTTGGCATAAATCTCGCGCGCGGTCGGCGCCCGGCGTGAGGCGATGAGCTGCGCCAGGAAAAACCGCAGCGGCTGCGGAAGGCGAAGAATGGCTTTATCGTGGAACAAATTGAACAGAAACGGCTTTACCGCTTTGGGGCCGTCCGGCCCGCCGAGATTGAACAATACGACCGCGATGCGCTCTTTCGTCTCGATCATAGCCTACCCCTGCGCCTTCAAATAATCGCTTAATGCCTGCACATGCTCCACCGGCGTATGCTGGCCGATACCATGCCCGAGATTAAAAAGAAAGTTCTTCCGCCCATCATTCGGCGTTGGCTGTAAGGCGGCAATGATGTTCTTTGCTTCCTCCATCATCCGCTTGCGGTCGTATTGCAGCAGGAGGGGGTCGAGATTGCCCTGCACCGCGCAATGCGGCTGGAGGGTGTTGGCGATGTAGCGTAAAGGCTGCCCTTCGTCCAGGCCGACGGCGTCCACGCCCGTCGCCTGGGCATACGCTCCCGTCAGCGCACCGGCGCGGCGCGGAAACCCGATCAGGGGAAGGTGCGGGTGGCTGCGCTTGAGCGCCTGCACGATAGCGCGCGTCGGGGCGATCACGTAAGCATCGAATTCCGCTTCCGAGAGCACACCCGCCCAGGAATCGAACAGTTGCAGCGCTTCCGCGCCGGCCTCCGCCTGCATGCGCAAATAAGCCACCGTGGCATCGGCAAGAGTAGAGATCAGCGCGGCGAAGGCGTCGGCGTCCTGCCGCGCGAAGGCGCGCACCGCGTGGAAATCGCGGCTGCCCCGCCCTTCCACCATGTAACACGCCACCGTCCACGGCGCGCCCGCGAACCCGATCAGTGCGGTATCCCCCGGCAATCCTTTCCGCACGCGCTTAAGCGTTTCCGCAATCGGCATCAGCCGCGCCTGATCGTACTTCAAACGCGGGATGGAAGAGGCATCGACCGGCTCAAGCTTCGGACCCTCGCCCGTCTCGAAGCGCACATCCACCCCAAGCGCCAGCGGAATCACCAGGATATCGGAAAACAGGATCGCCGCATCCATATGGAAGCGCCTTAAGGGTTGCAGCGTCACCTCCGCCGCCAGCTCGGGCGAAAAACACAGGTTCCAGAACCCGCCCGCCTGCGCGCGCACCTCGCGGTATTCGGGCAGATACCGCCCCGCCTGGCGCATGAACCAGAACGGCGGCCTTTCCACCCGTTCCCCCTTTAGCGCGGCAAGAAAAATTTTATCCGTCACGGATCGCATCGCTTTCAAAAATAATAAATATATACTTAATAATAATAGTAGTAGTAATAGGATGCGCCCGTTATGGGGATGGGCAGGTTTCCCACAAGCTTATCCCCGGCTTGGGATTAAACGGCGTAAGCTTCCGAAGCAAGCGGTAATGCGGGGTTGACGGAAACC
>CAYMDD010000176.1:3793-4192 GCA_964389045.1 uncultured Rickettsiales bacterium | reverse complement strand
GGTCTAGAAAGAGGGAATCAATGCGGTCGGGCTTCTCCAGCGCTTCGCGGAAGCCGCGGCTCGGCTCCAGATCGAGGAAAAGGGCAATGCTGCCGTCCTGCGGGTCGAGGTCGGCGAGCGCGATGCTCTTATTTCCGCGCTCGGCCAGGATGCCCGCCAGCATTAGCGCAATACTAGTGGAGCCGGAACCTCCCCGCGCGCCGATGACGCCGATGACTTTTCCCGGCTGTCGCGCGATTTTCCCGCTTGCCTCAGCCGGCGGCCCCACGGTCTTATCCCATGTTGCCTGCAGCGCTTGCGCGGATAACGGCTGAAGCAGGTAGCTGAACACGCCGATTTCCGTCAGCCAGCAATAGAAACTGTATTCGTTGATTGTGCCCGTGACGATCACTTTCGTAT
>CAYMDD010000176.1:0-3783 GCA_964389045.1 uncultured Rickettsiales bacterium | reverse complement strand
ACATCGGCAAGCCGGTCAAGCAGCTCCGGCGCTTCCGCCGCCGACGGCACTTCCACCATCAACAATCCGGGTGAGGGGTGCGATTTCAAAAACTCCGCCGCCGTGCGGATATCGCCTTGGATGATCCCCGCCGCATCCCAGCCCTTGCCTAAAGCGAACGCTTTGAGCGTTTCCCGGTCGCTTTCCTTGGTGACGAAAGCCAGGAACGGCGTTTTAGCGGTTAAGGCAGGGGGTAAGGAAGCCATGCATTTCCTCTACTGCGGCGCTGCCGCTGCGCTGCCGCCTGCCGCCGCGGAAGAACCGCTGCTTGCGCTGCTTGCAGGCGCGGCTGTCATGCCGCCGGTGCGGTAATTGCTGATGGCGGAGGTGACGCTGTCGGGATTCGGGGTGGTATCGCCCGATCCTTCCAGCAGATCTTGCGGGTCAGCTACCATCAATCCGAGATTGGTCGCTTGCGGGCAGCCTAAATTGCTATGATTGGTGTTGCTGTAATTGGTGACGCCGGATTTTCGCCAATCGGGGCAATCCGGCGTTTCCGCCACCGTATAACCGATATCGATCCGCGCGGTGTCCTTGAGCATCTCCGGCGCAAGCGCGAAGCGCACGTCGCGCTTGGCGTAACCCGCAGCGCGCATCTCGCGCAGCAGGGCAAGCGCACGCGTATCGTTCGGGCTTTTCATGGTGATCTGCACCCGGCTTGCGGAAACAGGCTCCACGCTTTTTAAGAAATTCTTTAAGTCATCCGTTGCCTTCAAGCTTAAGGAGGGTGCGCCGCTTTCAAAATAAACCGTATGCGTGCGCGCCTGCGGCACAACGCGGATTTCTTTCGGATACCTGCTCATATACACGGCAGGCTCAATGCCTTGGTAATCCTCCGCGGGGGAGCATGCGGTTAAAAAAGAAAAAGCGATAAGGCTAAAATATTTAGGCTTGTTACCCCCGTGAAGGCGGGGATGACAGGAAAAATGATTGTAAATGCGCTTGCGCATGAAAATTCTCCTTACTGCAACATGAACCCGCCCGCTCCGTGCAGGGCAAGGCTCTCTTCTTCCGCAACCGGCGCTTCATGGTAAAGCTTGGCCGTAAGGATGCGCTCCAGGTCGGACGGCGGGGCGTACCCGTCCAGCGGTGTTTGCATCTTATGATCGGAAACGGGCTTGACGATATAGGGCGTGACCAGAATCACTAGCTCCGACTGGTCGTTCCTGAACTGCTGCGAGCGGAACAGCGCGCCGAGCACGGGCAAATCGCCTAGGCCTGGGAATTTATCGACGCCGTTGTTGCGGTCATTCTTGAATAGCCCGGCGATGGCGAACGTCTGCCCGCTGCCTAGCTCCACCGTGGTCTGCGCCCGGCGCGTTTGCAGCGAGGGAACCACGTAAGTGGTGCTGCTGCCGGTCTGGATCGAGTTGGTATCGACAATGCTGCTCACCTCCGGCGTCACGTTCAGGCTAATTTTATCCTTGGAAAGCACCGTCGGCGTAAAGTTAAGGCCGATGCCGAACGGCTTGTACTGGATGCTCACCTTGCCGTCCTGGTCTACCACCGGAATGGGATATTCGCCGCCCGCCAGGAAATTGGCCGGCTTGCCGGAGGTGGTGGTAAGCGAAGGCTCCGCCAGCACCGAGACCAGCCCTTGCGTCTCCAGCGCATCAAGCACGCCGTTGATGCTGGTTCTGCCGGTATTGAATCCGGCGAAAAGGCTGGAATCCCCGCCGTTCCGAAGCAGCGCGCCACCCGCGCCTAAGAAATCGCGCCCCTGCGCCAGCGAAAAAACGAAATTGCCGGTGTTGAGAAAATTCTCGAGATGAATGCCGAAGCGCTTGAGTTCATTGCGCGAGACTTCCGCCACTTTCACCATCAGCGTCACCTGATCGGAGCCGGCGGTGTTGACCATGTTGACCAGCTTTTCCTTCTCACCCAGGAAGCTACTGACCAGGTTTTTGACCGTATCCGACTGGATGGGGGAATCCACATACCCGTCCATCACCAGCCCGCCGTCGATGCTTTTGAGCTGCACGTCCGCGTCCGGCACGACGGCCTTAATGGCGCGCGCCATGCGGCTGATGTTGTGAGTAACTTCGACGGTGATATCCAGCACGGTGGAGTCGTTCGCGCCAAGGGCGTAGATGGAGGTTTCGCCCACTTTCCGGGCGTTCACGTAAATCATCCTGGGGCTGACCACCTGGATATCGGCGATGGAAGGGTCGGCCACCATCACAGACGTGGCGGCATCGTTTAGGCGGATCATGTGTCCTTTATTCACCTCGACGCGCACCGGCTCATCCGCGAAGGCCGGGCTGATACCGAAGAGGAAAAGGATGACGGCGAGAGTTCGCATGGGCTACCTGCTTTCGCGCGTGAATTCGAGGCGCTCGTTGTTCGGCCCGCGCATCACGCGAATGCGAGGATTGCCGCCGGTGGTGCGCTCCAGCACCGGGCTGACTTCCGAATCGCGCGTGAAGCCGCCGCGCCGCTCGTTATCGAGCGTGGTGACGAAATCTTCGTTGCCGATGTTGTTCGTGGCCGTATCGCTTAAAGAGCGCAGCGCCACCGAGACTTTGCCCAGATCGATGGCGATCTGGATTTTCTCCGCTTCCTTGGGACTGACTTCCAGCGTTACCGTTTTGGCGAGGATGGCTTTGTTCTCCGGGTTGTCGAGCTGCTGATCGACCGCCACCACACGCACGTTTTCGGCGAACGTTTCACTGATGACCGCCTGCTCTTCCGCCCCCGTGGCGTCCGTCTGCTTTACGCGGTGAGTGACGATCAGATCCACCTTATCGCCAGGGAAAATGAATCCTGCGTTGCCGGACGTGGCGTTGACCTCGATTGAAATCGCGCGCTTGCCAGGCTCCAGCACCGCTGAGAGAAACCCGCCCGCGCCGGATTTTATGATGGCATTGGCCGCAACCGGCTCCCCCGTCTTGATGGCGCGGCGCGCCACCGCACCTTGAAATGTGGTGATCGGCTCCACGCCCTCGCGGATATACGCTTCCTGCATCGCCTCCGCAGGCCACGCCGCCCAATCCATGTCCTGCCCCGCATTCACGAAACTGCCCGGCGGGATATCGCGCTTGGCCACCAGGATACGTGTCGCAGGCGCTTCCGCCTGCTGCTGCTCCGGCGCCGCTACGCGGTTGCGGATAAAAAACGCCGTATACGCTGCGATCAAGATCGCCGCCAGCATGTAGACCAGGTTGCGCGTAGACATAAAGAACCGTGGGTGAAATCCTAGAAATACACCCCCGAATATACGCCCGGCGTTTTAAAAAATAGTTAAATAAAGTTGATTAAATCTTAGAAGAATATCAATAAAAATTTAATCAAAAATTAAATCACGTTACCGCCCGCTCGACGCTCTGCACGCATTCCTTGGCGCGCAGGCCGGCGATGATGTTGTTCAAGTGCCGGGTATCGCGCACGTCGATATCCAGCAATATCTCGAAGAAATCGGTGGAGCGGTGGGTGATTTTCAAGTTGCTAATATTGCCCAGCTCTTTCGCAATCACATTGGTGACGGTGGCGAGCGCCGCCGGTTCGTGGCTGATATGCGCCCTTAAGCGGCTGGTGTGGTGGGTTTCTTCCTTCAAATCCCACGCCACGTCGATCCAGCGTTCCGGGGAATCGGTGTAGTTCTCCAGAGTCTCGCAGTCCATGACGTGGATGGTGATGCCCTTGCCGGTGGCCACAATGCCCACGATACGGTCGCCGGGGATAGGATGGCAGCACTTGGCGAAGTGGAGCGCCATGCCGGGGATCAGCCCGCGGATCGGCATCGGG
>CAYMDD010000175.1:3347-4241 GCA_964389045.1 uncultured Rickettsiales bacterium | reverse complement strand
GGCCAGTTCCAGGTTGGCGTTGACATCCCTGTATTCGCGCTCATCATACTTCAGTTTCTTGACATCAATACCGATGGTAATCGCCATCGCTTCGGGAAACGGCGTTTTGGGCATTTCGCCGGGCGCGGTATTTTCGGCCATGATCGCCGCATAAGCATTTCTTGAATATTTTATCCACGGCGCGGTGGTAAACGCATCGAAAGCCGTGTTCATCTCGATAGTGGGAGACTCTCCTTCCCAATTAATGGCGCCGCTTAAGCCGCCCTTGTTTTCTCCCAGCAGCAATTCGCCGTCTTCGAGGATGATTTTTCCTAAATCGGCCTGCAGCTTGCTTTTAAGCGATACGGGCAGCACATCCCGTTTCGCCCCTTGGGCAACAGGCGCTGAGAACCGGGCGAATACGGAAGATTTTGCAAGGGCCGGATCATCCGCCGCCGCCTCTATGCTCTCGGCGCTTTCCACGAAGGCATACATGTCGACGATATTGCCCTCCACAACGCCTTCAACGAAAAATTGCCCTTCCCGATCTTGGCGCTTACCGTTAAACGTAATCGTGCTGCCTTTGGACTGTTTGACCTTAAGCGCCGCCACGCCGCCCGCACCGTTCCCCAGCGACAGCGTAAACGCGGTAGGTGTCTTGCGCCATTCGAAGCTCCCCGATGCATCCACCGGGAAAGCGCCGCCTCCCGACGCCAGGGAAAAATTGATATTGCTGAAACGCTGCCCGTCGCCGGTAACGGCATTGGTATAGATGAAGCTACCGCCTTCTATCTTAACATCGAGCGGTGCGCCGGATATCCCGCTTAACGCGGCAAAATCCCACCCCTCCCAATGCACGATACCGTCCCTTGCCCGCTCCACGTCCAGCTGCGGGCGGATGATTTCGATGCTGCG
>CAYMDD010000175.1:0-3337 GCA_964389045.1 uncultured Rickettsiales bacterium | reverse complement strand
CCCGTGCGACGCCGAGCATCACCGTATCGGCGCGGAACCGCGGCGCGCGCAACGAATTGCCGCTCGATTTCAGCTCTACATAATCAAACCGTACATTCGGGTACGGAAAAATTCCGACGGAAGGCGTATCCTTAACGGCCACCTCCTGCCCGGTGATTGCCTGGACATGCTGCTGGAACAAAGCCAGAAACTGCGATTTATCCAAGGCGAACACCACCACATTCAGCACAACGACAACAGCCAGCAGCGGCGTGATAATCAAAGCGGCGGCGATTTTGGCGGGTCTATTCACGAACTAAGACAAAATTGGTTACTGGACGGTTTCTCCGATTAATATAGTGCGTTTGAATGAACATTTCACTAAAAGCCGCAAATATAATGCCGGAATAACCACTTAGTTGTCCTGGCCACAGAAAGCCCATGAGGCTGCGCCTCGCATAGCCAAAGGCGAAGCGTGGTGGGCGGCAGAGGACTCGAACCTCCGACCTCTACGGTGTGAACGTAGCGCTCTAACCAGCTGAGCTAGCCGCCCGGAATATATGCGCCGTGGTCTGTAGAACCATGGCTGCGCCACCCGAAGCCGAAGGCGCAGGGTGGTGGGCGGTAATGGACTCGAACCATCGACCTCCACGATGTCAACGTGGCGCTCTAACCAGCTGAGCTAACCGCCCCAAGGAAAAAGCGCTTATAGAAGAATCCGCGCGCGGGCGCAAGCGGATGTGGAAAAATGTCGAAGGAAGGATAATATCAGGTGAAAAGCTTGGCGGCTTTGAGCAGCATGTCTTCATAATCGGCGCGCATGCCGTAATCGCGCTGCATACGGGCCTGCACTTCGGCGGGCGGGTTTTCCCCTTCCCCCCATTCCAGCACGGTGCCGTAATCCTCCAAGTCGAAATTGCCCCTATCCTGCGCTTCCTTAAATGCTGCGGCCATATTCGTTTTGATGCACATATACGCCCAGAACGGGACGCCGCCTTCAAGCTTTCCCCGCGTCAGCACCATGATTGACCATATCGGGTCAATGGAAGCGGAGGGCGATGGTTGAGTGCGTTGCATGTAATGAGATAAAGACGGCGGAGTTAGACTTGAAGACCGGTATTCGAGTTACGCGTAATGCCGGTAGACGTAGCTTGCGCATTTTCCGCATGCTTGCCTCCTTTGACAAAACTTCCGCTTTTCGCCAGCATGTCTTGCGTGGCGATGGCGCCTTCAGTGTAAACCCAGGCGTCTCTTAGACTTTCGGAAGAAACGGTATGAGAAGTATTCACTAAAGAAAACGAAGCGGGTATTACGGGGCGGGTGCTGTTGGCTGAATCCGGTTGGATACGTTGGGTTTCAACCCTATCCATTTCCACAACCTTAGGCATAACACCATTCATACATCTTCCCCAAAAATTATTATTATTTTTTATTAATATATCCATTTTGAGTTAATTTCAGCTTAATAATATATGAAGGTTCGGTGACGGAGAGCTAAATAAAAAGCCCTGCACAACGAAGCGTGCAGGGCTTTAGAGTATTTAGTTAGCTAAATGGTTTTTATTTTTTACCGCCGGAGAAATCATTAATTTCTTCGATGATGCGCGTCTTGATCGCGTCGCGGTTGCTGGCGGGCATGCCGTAGCGGATGGCGAGCAGCTGGAAGTCCGCGTCCGAGAGCGTTACCGGGATCTGCACCGCTTCCGGATACGCCACGGGCAGCGCGATGATGCGGCGGACGACGTCCGACAGGCGCATCTCGTTGCGGATCGCTTCTTCGATGATCTTGTTGGCCACGCGCAGATCGCACTCGATGGCGTCGTTCTCCAACTCCGCGCCGTTGCCGTTACCGTTGCGGGGCGAGACGGCTTTTGCTTCCTGCCGGTGATTCTGTCCCGGCGCGCTCGGGTTATTGTGCTGTTTCGGGCGCGGCATCGCTTCCGTCGCTCCGCCTACTGCACCGTTCATCGATTCCGGCTTCGCGTTAGCGCTGCCTTGCGCGGGATTGAAAATGGACATAGGCGATGACTCCGTTAAAGGTTGAGAAGGTTGGGGTTGCCGTGTCTGCGGCGCAGCCGGTTCTTCCGGCAAGGTCATTGCCGGGGCGGTATCTTGCACCATGTCTTGCGCTGCATCGCTTTCCTCCGCAGCGGGTTCGAACACGGAAATATCGGACGCTTCGCCGCCGGAAGATTCGTCTGCCGGCTGCACAGCTTCCGCCGGTACAGTGACCACCGCTTTTGGCGCGAATGTTTCCATGTCGCTTTCTTCTGTCGCTTGAGACGCAGCGTGCTGGATTTCGCCGATGTCGGAGATGCGGCGGTAGATGGTGGCGTATAGCTCCAGCCTGTTGTCCTTGTAGCGCTCCGCTTCGATGGCGTATTCGTTGTTATCGCTCACCAGAAGCGTGTAATCGAAATCCTTCGGCTTCACGTCGTCCGGAAGGCGGCTTAAATTGCGGAAATCCCCGCGGATATAGCGCCCGCTCAAGTTATGGATTTCCTTCTTGTACTGCCCCACCATCCACTGCTTCCAGCCGGGGTCTTGCTCTTTGACCTGTAGGCGCTTGACGTCCGCTTTCGTCAGTAGGGCGTCCAACTCATCCGTATCGAACATGCGCGCGCGCATGGCGGGCGGGATGCGGCGCGAAAGCGCAAGGTATTTCTCCCCTTCCGCGTCGGCCACGATCATCGAGACGATCTCATTGCCGTCGCCTTCCAGCAGAAACGAGGTCAGCCGCTCCTCGCCGAACTGGTAGGTGTTGATATGCTTAACCGTGAATCGCCTGCCGCTTAGATTCGCCTGCGGCACGAAGCCGAAGCCGATGCTCGCGCCGATATCGAGGCTGCTTAAATCCACTTTCGGCGCTTCCGCCTTCCGCGCGGGCTTCCAGAAATCGGTGATGGCGTCCAACATGTGATTACCCCTTATTCTTCATGATCCGTGCCTGCTCTCGCTTCCAGTCGCGCGCCTTGATCGTCTCGCGCTTCTCGAATTGCTTTTTGCCCGTGGCCAGGCCAAGCATCACCTTGGCGTAGCCGCGCGCATTGAAGTAGATGCGCAACGCCACCAGCGTCGTCCCTTTCACCTTCAGCCGCCCGGTGAGCTTCTTCACCTGCCGCTTGTGCAGCAGAAGCTTCCGCGGACGCTTCGGCGCATGGTTGAAGCGGTTTCCTTGCGCGTATTCGTCGATCTGGGCGTTAATCAGCCAGATCTCCCCTCCGCGCTCGGCGGCGAACGCATCGTTGATGTTCACCTTCCCTGCGCGCAGGGGTTTTATTTCCGTGCCGCTCAACACTAATCCGGCTTCGATCTCCTCTTCGATCGAATATTCGAAGCGCGCCTTGCGGTTGACGGC
>CAYMDD010000174.1:0-4257 GCA_964389045.1 uncultured Rickettsiales bacterium | reverse complement strand
AATTCCAAGGCGGCAGCTTCAGCCTTTCCAATCTGGGCATGTACGGCGTCAGCCAGTTCAACGCCATCATCAACCCGCCGCAGAGCTGCATCCTCGCCATCGGCGCGAGCATCGAACGCGTGGTAGTGAAAAACGGGCATTTCGTGGCGGCGCCGATCATGACCGCCACGCTCTCCTGCGACCACCGCGTGGTGGACGGCGCGGTAGGGGCGCAATTCCTTTCAGCGTTTAAGAATTACGTGGAAGAGCCGGTGATGATGGTGGCGTAATGCTAAAGGTTTCATAGAGGAAATGTGCTTGCGGACTTGCTTTTGTGTGCGCAATGTCATAACATAATAGAAGGAATAACCTTTGCCTATGTACCGCTTTTCGGCTGAGAAGAATGCATTGCTGAAGGCGGAGCGCCGCGTTGGGTTTGAGGACGCTATCTATTGCATCGAACAGGGCTATGTGCTCGATGTGATAAGAAATAAGGCGTGCGGGCGCGGAGGCCAAGAAGTATACGTGCTGGAGTTGGACGGGTATGCGTATGCAGTGCCTTTCGTGCGCGATGCCGAAGGAATATTTTTAAAAACCATATATCCCAGCCGCGCGCTAACGGCGCGCTATCTCGGAGGGTGAAGCGATGGAAAAGAAGAAGGCGACGAAAAAAACGGGTTCCCCTGCGAAGCCTTCGCGCAAGCTGGATGGGGAATACATAGAACTACTTGAGGCGCTGGATCGCGGGGAGGCGTTCGAGCCTATCCCTGACCGCGACCAGTTTGTGGAGGAATCCAGACGCATGGCGCGCAGCTATTTCAAGAAAAATGCGCGCGTCAGCTTCCGCATCTCGCAAGCCGACCTGGACAACGTCAAGCGCATGGCCGCGAGCGAAGGGCTGCCATACCAGACGTTCCTCACCTCCGTCATCCATAAACTGACTACCGGCATGCTGACGGCGAGACGGGACTAAGCGCAATGCCACTCCTCGATGGCATCCGCGCTCGGCGCGAGGAAATTTTGAAGCTGGCAGAGGAATGCGGGCTGACGGACATCCGCGTGTTCGGCTCGGTGGCGCGTGGGGAGGAGGGGGCGGAGAGTGATATCGATATGCTGGCGAGCATACGGCCTGGAAAGAGCTTGATGGCTTTAGCCAAGTTCAAGGCGGAGGTGGAAGACCGCCTGCACAAACCGATCGATGTGCGACGCCCGGATCGCTGCATTGGTATATATGTGACCGCGTGCTGAAAGAAGCGCTCCCCTAATGAAAGCTTTACCTGATCCACATCATAGAAGCGGCAACCGCCTTGAGCGACATCTCAAAGGAGGTAGAGAGGCATTTATCCGTGACGAGATGGTTTACGATGCGGTTATTAAAGTGCTATCCAATATTACGGAGTCGGCAAGCAAACTTGAAGCGTCTTCACATATGGCATATCCCTCTATCGATTGGAACGCTATCAAGGCGTTCCGAAATATTCTGGTGCATGATTATTTAGACGATCTGGAGCTTGATAAAACCTGGCTTGCCATCGAGTAGGAATTGCCCCAATTAGTCAATGTGGCAAAAGAACTTCTCAAAAAGAATTACAACATTGTATTGAAGGAAGATTGAACAGTGTCTGAACATCAATTCGACATCGCCATCGTCGGCGGCGGACCCGGCGGGTATGTGGCGGCGATCCGCGCCTCCCAGCTGGGGATGAAGACGTGCGTCATCGAGCGCGAGCACATGGGGGGCATTTGCCTCAACTGGGGGTGCATTCCCACCAAGGCGCTGCTCCGGTCGGCGGAGGTGTACCGGTTGATGAACCATGCCGAGGAGTTCGGCCTTTCCTGCAAGGGCGCGGGGTTCGACGCGGCGAAGGTGGTGGAGCGGTCGCGCAAGGTGGCGGGGCAGCTCTCCAAGGGCGTTTCCGGCCTGATGAAGAAAAATAAGATAACGGTCATTTCCGGCCATGCGAAGCTCGCGGGCAAGGGAAAGCTCACCGTCGAGGCGGACGGCAAGGTGACGGAGTCGGTTTCGGCCAAGCACATCATCCTTGCCACGGGCGCGCGGGCGCGCGTCTTGCCGGGGCTGGAGCCGGACGGCAAGCTCATCTGGACGTACCGCGAGGCGATGGTGCCGAATGCCATGCCGAAATCGCTGCTGGTGATCGGGTCGGGCGCGATCGGCATCGAGTTCGCAAGCTTCTACCGCGCGTTCGGCGTGGAGGTAACGGTGGTGGAGGTGATGGACAGGATCCTCCCCGTTGAGGATGAAGAGATCAGCAAGCTCGCGCAAAAGGCGTTCGAGAAGCAGGGCATCAAGATCCTGACGTCGGCCACCGTCAAAGCGCTGAAGAAGGGGAAGGACAACGTCACCGCCAGCATCGAGGCGGGGGGTAAAGTCAGCGAGCTGACCGTCGAGCGCGTGATCCTGGCGGTAGGCATCGTCGGCAATGTCGAGAATATCGGCCTGGAAAACACCAAGGCCAAGGTGGAGAAAACCCATGTGCTGACCAATGAATGGTGCGAAACGGCGGAGCCGGGCTTGTACGCCATCGGCGATCTGACGGGCGCTCCGTGGCTGGCGCACAAGGCGAGCCATGAGGGCGTGTTGTGCGTGGAGAAAATCGCGGGCGTCAAGGGGCTGCACCCGATGAAAACCGCCAATATTCCCGGCTGCACCTATTCGCACCCGCAAGTGGCAAGCGTCGGCCTGACGGAGAAAGCCGCCAAGGAGAAGGGCTATTCGCTGAAAGTTGGGCGGTTCCAGTTCATCGGTAACGGCAAGGCGATTGCGCTGGGTGAGGCCGAAGGGCTGGTCAAGACCATTTTTGACGCCAAGACGGGCGAGCTGCTCGGCGCGCACATGATCGGCGCGGAGGTGACGGAGCTGATCCAGGGCTACGCCATCGCCAAAACGGGCGAACTGACGGAAGGCGAGCTGATGCACACCATCTTCCCGCACCCGACGCTCTCGGAGATGATGCACGAATCGGTGCTGGATGCGTATGGGCGGGTGGTGCATATGTAGGGCGTCGTTAAGTGGTACATCGTAAGTAGTATGACGCATAACTAACTACGTACCGCTTACTACTTACGACATACCACTTAACGGCTCTTTAACCTTTAGCCGGTATGCTATTATCGGCTATGCCTCTGCACCAACGCACTCCGCATCGTTCTAAAGGAATGGCGCATTCCGGCGGTTTCACGCTGGTGGAGCTGATGGTATCGCTGGCGATTATCGGCATGGTGCTGGGCGCCGTCATCACGCTTTTTACCAAGTATCTCGACCAGTCCAAGGCGACGATCACGCGCGAGCGCTTGAGCGTCATCGAAAAGGCGCTTGCCGATTACCGCTATGCCAGAGGCCGCCTGCCTTGCCCGGCGGACATCACCCGCGCCACCACCGCCGCCGAATTCGGCGTGGAAGGCTCCAACCCCGGCGATTGCCATGTGGACGGCTCGATTCATGCGAATTTCCACGCGGCGGCTTATCCGTTTGCCATCGGCGGAGGCGTGCCGACCAAGACATTGGCGATCGACTCCGAGAATGCCTTTGACGGCTGGGGACGGCGCATCCTTTACGCCGCCGACCAGCGGTATACCAAGCATAACGGCTTTTTAGCGCACGGCGTCGGCGATGCGGGCGCGTTCGTGATGCGCAATGCCGCGGGCGCCACCACGGCCAATGCCGTTTACGTGCTGGTAAGCTACGGCGAAAACGGGCATGGGGCGTACGGATACGGGGGCGCGCGTCAGAGCGCCGGCAGCACCAATACGCGCGAGCTGGAAAACTGCGACTGCGATTCGGCTGCTGCCGCTGGCGCGTTCGACCCGCTGTTTTACCAGCAGCCCTACACGCAAAACCCGGCGGTGAGCACCGACAGCTTCGACGATATCGTCCTGTTCAAAACGCGCGGGCAATTGCAAGGCTTGCAGTCGGATGCGGCGCCTGGAGAAAAGCTCGCGGCACGGCTGACCGTCATTCGCCCCGCCAATAGCGGCTTTGAGACGCCTGCCCTGGCGCTGGGCGCGCATCAAATGCCGTCCGCCGATCCGGCCTGGACCTACACCGCCGATTCCGGCATCACCGTCAACGACAGCACCTTCAGCTCGGGCGGGCCAGCCGCGCCGGAAGGCGCGCAGTGGGCAGTCGTGCAGCAAGGCGGCTCGATCAGCCAAAGCATGGCGTTAAGGGCAGGCACGTACCAGATCCGCTTCGCGGCGGCCAGGCGCGAGAATTCCGGCGGGTCGCAGACCATCAGCGTGCGCATGGACGGGGTGGAA
>CAYMDD010000173.1:0-4293 GCA_964389045.1 uncultured Rickettsiales bacterium | reverse complement strand
CTTATACACTTAGCTACCCGGAGCCGGTGGTGGCGCCGGTGGTTAAGGGAAGCAAGGTCGCCGATCTCATCGTGCGCGCGCCGGGGCGCGAGGCGCTGCGCATCCCGCTGGCGGCGGGCGAGGATGTGCAGAAAATCTCAGGTCTCCGCCGGATAACGGCAAATATCAAGCATTTGCTGACGCGCTGACCTTATGCATGCACCACGCTTCGTTTCCTTTGAAGGCGGGGAGGGCAGCGGCAAAACCACGCAGATCAAGCGGCTTGCCGGTGCCTTTGAGAAAGAGGGCAGGCGGGTGCTTCTCACCCGCGAACCCGGCGGCAGCCCGAGCGCCGAGAGCTTGCGCCGCCTGCTGGTCGAAGGCGCGCCGGAGGCGTGGGATGCGGTGTCGGAAACGCTGTTGTTCCTGGCCGCGAGGAGGAATCATTGGCAAACTGTCATCGCGCCCGCCCTGAAGCAGGGAATGACGGTGCTTTGCGACCGTTTTTCCGATTCCACGCTGGTCTATCAAGGCCTTGCCAAAGGCTTGAGTCTGGAGTATGTTCAAGCCCTGTCCCGGCTGACTCTACCTGTTCGGGCGGTGCCGGATATCACGCTTTTACTTGATATCGCGCCGGCGGAGGGCTTAAGCCGCGCCCGTGCCAGGATGGGCAGGGAAACGCGCTTCGAGGCCATGGACATGGCATTCCACATGCGCGTGCGCGAAGGGTTTCTCCGGCTTGCAGGACAAGAGCCGGGGCGGATACGCATTATCGACGCCGCAAAAAGCATAGACGAAGTTTTTACTGCGGTTAAGGCTAGCTGTTAAGCGAGCCATGCTTTAAAATTTAAAAAACGAAAATAATTGAAATACTGAGTTCCTAATATATACTCAGCAAATCTTGTTGTTTATCCGATGTGGGTGAATAATTAAGTAAAGATATTCAACAAATTATTAAACTGACTATGGGGATGTGATGCCGTTTAATGATCCAAGGAGAATGGATCCCAAGATACAAGCTGCCATTGCGGAAGCGGCTAACTGGTTTGCCGTGAAGAACCCTGCGGCAGTGGCGAAGCCCCGGATCATGAGAATACAGGATAACCCGGCGAGCGGGTTTCCTCCCAGGAAACCGTTGCCGGTTAGATTCACCGAACAAGACGTGCTGGATTCGCTGGTGCGCTTGGAGACCATGGATCGTTCGGGGGCGATACGCACCGATTCGCAAGGCGCCACTCATTATGAATACACCGCAGTGCAAATCAGCCATGATGCATTAACCACAGCCGCCGCCGATATGCGGCGCGTGCACGATTACGTGGAGAAGCATTTGGGCGGCAAGGGCAAAGTGCACAAGCATGCTGCGGAGGAATTAGCCCGAATTCATGCGCTTGCGGCAAAGCTTGAGGGGCTGGCAGCGGAGCGAGGCTCTTTCTGCAACCTGGGAACAGGCGACAGGGAAGCGCTTTCACGCTTATGCGACTACGCGCAGGACGCTTACCGCATCGAGCACGCCAATGATCACCTCCCGCCGGCGGATTACGACAAGGCTGTTCTCAGCAAGGTTCCGCCTACGCCTAGCCGTAAGGGAACGGTGCGCTAGGCCTTCGTTTGTTGCAGTTGCATCCGGTTTAGCGGTATAACGCTGGCAATGCATTCGTTTCCTCATCCGCGCCAGACAGTGTCTCTTACCGGCCATGAAGCGCCGCTTGCTGCGCTGATGGACGCGTATGCTTCAGGGCGCATGCCGCATGCATGGATATTGGCCGGGGCCAGAGGCATCGGGAAAGCGACGCTTGCTTATCATTTCGCCCGGAGGCTGCTATCGAGGGCAATAGACGCTCCATTGCCGGAGGAAAGCGCCGTATTCCGACGGATTGCCGCGGGAAGCCACGCGGATCTACTTACCCTCGAGCCGCTCTATGACGAGAAAAAAGAAGAACGCAGGCAGGAAATCTCTGTGGATCAGGCGCGGAGCGTCGCAAGCTTCCTTTCGCTGAAAAGCGCCGAGAGCGATTGGCGCGTCGTTATCGTGGACAGCGCCGACGCGCTGAATACAAACGCCGCCAATGCGATATTGAAGACACTGGAAGAGCCGGGCGCGCGCGCGCTGCTGCTGCTGATTGCGCATAACCCTTCGCGGCTGCTTCCCACCATCCGCTCCCGCTGCCGCTTCCTGCACGTGCCGCAGCTCAACGCGGAGGAATACATGCAGGTGATGCGGCATGCCGCGCCGGGCATGGAAGAGAAGAAGATGCGGACGCTTGGCGCGTTCAGCCGCTATGCCCCCGGCGTGGCGCTGGAATTCGAGCAATACGGCGCGCTTGAGCATTATACGGCCATTGTCGCGCTGATGGGGCGCTTGCCGGGGGCGCCGGCGGAGCGCATCCAGGCGTTCAGCGCCCAGTTCGGCGGCAAGCAGGCACATGCGAATTGGCGTATCATGGCGCAAGCCTTCGCCCTTTTCCTGGAGCGCCTGGTGACGCAGGCGGCAGATGAGGCGGCGCCGGATGAGTTGAGCGTCAGGCGCAGATTGCTGTATCTGCGCCCTGCGCCGTTCTGGGTGGGGCTGTGGCAGGAGGCCGCCTCCCAGTTTTCACTGGCTGAAGCCGCCCATCTTGATTACAAAACGGTGATTATCGCGTTTTTCGAGCATTTAAACCAGCAGCTTCACCCCGCCCATGCCGCTTAAATCCTTTTATATCACTACGCCGATTTACTATGTCAATGACAGGCCGCATCTCGGGCATGCCTACACCTCCCTTGCCTGCGATGTGCTGGCTCGCTTTAAGCGGCAGGACGGGTACGCGGTCAAGTTTTTAACCGGCACCGATGAGCATGGGCAGAAGGTGGAGAAATCGGCGCAGAAAGCGGGCATCAGCCCGCTGGCCTTCGCAGACCGTACTTCCGGCCAGTTTAAGGCGCTGGCGCAGTTGATGCAACTCAGCAACGACGATTTCATCCGCACTACGGAGGCGCGCCATATGCGCGCCGCGCAAAGCCTGTGGCAGCGCATGCAGGAAAGGGGGCATATTTACCTCGGCTCCTATGCCGGGTGGTACGCCGTGCGCGACGAGGCCTATTACCAGGAGTCGGAGTTGATTGGCGGCAAGGCGCCGACAGGGGCAGAGGTGGAATGGGTGGAGGAGCCGAGCTATTTCTTCAACCTTTCCCAATGGCAGGAAAAGCTGCTTGCCTGGTACCGGAACAACCCGGACTGCATCGCCCCCGCCTCGCGGCGCAACGAAGTGATGCGTTTCGTGGAAGGCGGCTTGAAAGACTTATCCATTTCCCGCACCACCTTCACCTGGGGCATCCCCGTGCCGGGAGACCCTGAACACATCATGTATGTGTGGCTCGATGCGCTGGCCAATTACCTCTCAGGCCTCGGCTATCCCGAGCAGACGGAGGAGTACCGGCAGTTCTGGCCGCCTTCGCTGCATATCATGGGCAAGGATATCCTGCGCTTTCACGCCGTTTACTGGCCGGCATTCCTGATGGCGGCGGAGCTGCCTCTGCCCAAGCGTATCTTCGCCCATGGCTGGTGGACGGTGGAGGGCGAAAAAATGTCCAAGTCGCTCGGGAATGCCGTTTTTGCGGAAGATCTGGTGGCTAGGTACGGTCTGGATCAAACGCGGTGGTTTCTGCTGCGCGAAGTGCCCTTCGGGCAGGACGGCAATTTTGCGCGCGAAGCCGCCTATGCGCGGATCAACAGCGATTTGGCGAATAATATCGGCAACCTCGTTCAGCGCACGCTTTCCCTGGTGCACAAAAACTGCGGAGGCCTCATGCCGGCGGCGAACCCGGCGGTTTTTGAGGCGGAATTGCAGGCGCATTGCTACCGGCGGACGGAGATTTTACGCGGCCTGATGGACGCCCAGCAATTTCATCTGGTGTGCGAGGAGATCGTCCAGATGGCCAACGCCGCCAATCTCTACATCGACCGCATGGCGCCCTGGGCATTGAAAAAGACAGACCCCAAAAAAATGGCAAATGTGCTTAATGTTTTAGTTGAAGTTATAAGATGTTTAGCAATAAAAATCAGCTCATTAATGCCTAATTCCTCAAGTAAAATTTTGGATATGTTGAATATAGCAGCACATCAGAGAGACTTGGATTCACTCTCTCCTTCCTGCGGCATTGCCGAAGGGGCGGCGTTGCGTGAACCGGTTCCGGTATTCCCCAGACTAAGCGATTCGGATGCGGCCAATGCTGGTGGATAGCCATTGCCATCTCAATTTCCCGGATTTCAAAGACGATCTGGACGATGTGATCCGGCGTGCCAGCGATGCTGGCGTCGGCGTAATGCAGACG
>CAYMDD010000172.1:0-4380 GCA_964389045.1 uncultured Rickettsiales bacterium | reverse complement strand
GGGATGCCGTACATCATCAGCCCGCCCGCGCGGTCGTATCTGTCATAGATCGTCACGCCGTGGCCTTGCGCGCGCAGGCAGTCGGCGGCGGCCATCCCCGCCGGGCCTGCGCCGATGATGCCGACCGAGAATCCGCTCTCCTTCACAGGCGCATTGGTCTTCACCCAGCCGTTGGCGAAAGCGGTTTCGGTGATGTATTTTTCAATCGAGCCGATAGTGACCGCGCCGAAATCCTTCTCGATGACGCAATTGCCTTCGCAAAGCCTGTCTTGCGGGCAGATGCGCCCGCAGATTTCGGGGAAATTATTAGTGGCCGAAGAAATGGCATAGGCCTCTTCCATCCGTCCCTCCGCCGTCAGGCGCAGCCAATCGGGGATATGGTTGCCGAGCGGGCAATGTACCGAGCAGAAGGGAATGCCGCATTGCGAGCAGCGCGCGGCCTGGATGGCTGCGGCAGGCTGGCCGAAGGAGGCATAAATTTCGCGGAAATTCTCCTTGCGCGCCTCTGCTTCCTCCGCGCTGGGATATTGCTGGGGAGTGTCGGTGAAGCGGAGCATCAGGCGTGCGAGAGCGCCGCGGGCTTGCGGCGAAAGCGCGCTAGGTAAGCGGGCGCCACCATTTCCACCGCTTCCGCTTGAATGCCCAAGTCGCTTAAGCCCTTCGCGCCGGGCTGCACCACATTGTCGTATTGCAGCAGCGTCACCTGATCGGGCGTGAGCGTGAACGGGTAGGGAAAGAATTGCAGGATGCGCGCGCTCATGCCCGCAAACCCGAACGACATCGGCGCAATCCAGCGGTTCC
This sequence comes from uncultured Rickettsiales bacterium, assembly GCA_964389045.1. Lineage (GTDB taxonomy): Bacteria > Pseudomonadota > Alphaproteobacteria > Rickettsiales > SXRF01 > CAYMDD01. The sequence continues at coordinate 3,579 of CAYMDD010000172.1, read as the reverse complement.
GCCCCGTGGTTCGGTTGATATAGTCGATGACCTGCCGGAGCGTATAGACCTCCGGCCCGCCCAGCTCATAGATGTTCCGCGCAGTTCCTTGCGGATCGCGCAAGGCCGCCAGCACGGCTTTTGCCACATCGCCGACATAGACAGGCTGGTATTTCGTTCTGCCGCCGCCCACGGCGGGAAGCAGCGGGCTAATCATTGCCATCGCCGCGAAACGGTTGTAAAAACCGTCCTCCGGTCCGAACACCACGCTGGGGCGCAGAATCACCGCATGCGGGAAGGAGGCGAGCACCGCGTTCTCGCCCCTGAGCTTGCTGCGCGCATAGGCCGATGCATTCGCCTTGTCCACGCCCAGGGCGGAAAATTGAATGAACTGCTTCACACCCTGCTCGCGCGCCGCCTTTGCCAGCGCTTCCGCGCCCTTGGCTTGGAGCGTGTTAAACCGCTGCTTGCCGCGCTCCTGCAATATGCCCACCAGGTTTATCACCGCATGCGCACCCGCGAAGTGCCGCGTGATCGTCTCCGGCTTGCTCAAATTCCCTTGCAGCAGTACCGTCTGCCCGAGATCGCCTACGGTCTTTACTTCCAGCGATGCATTCGGATTGCGCGAAATAATCTTCAGCCGATACCCCTCGCGCGCCAGAAGACGCGCCACGTATTGCCCGATGAACCCCGCCCCGCCCACTAACACGGCAACCGGCGCGGTATCGTTGGGAGAAAGAGGATGCGAGACGGAGGAAGTGGAGGCGAGCATGGCGGATGGGGCTGCTTGACGTTGGAAGATAAATGATAACAATGAATTTGCAAGAGCTTGCGGCAAGCATCTTAGCGCGGGCGGTGAAAGAAGTATAGCCTTTCCATGCTATGATAAGCTTCGGTTTGACAGTACTCCTGGCCTACGCTATATGGAGCCTCCTTGCCGTAATAGGCGGATGACGCCCTCTTTTTTATAAGCCCAGGTGGCGGAATTGGTAGACGCGCTAGTTTCAGGTACTAGTGACCGCAAGGTCTTGGGGGTTCGAGTCCCTTCCTGGGCACCACAACTAAAAAAGATCAGAGCGCTTTTTAGGTTTCACCGTCTCTATCAAGCTGCCTGTGCTTATCCAGTCGGATACGGCACGCAAAACGACCGCAGGCAGTGCCAACAAACCATGAATCAGTATGGCCATGCCGCAATACAAACCGAATTCCAATTGCGTGAAAATGGTAGGTTTGTGTTCTCTTTGAAAGAATGTTCTCCTGCTTAGTTCTTCAAGTGTGATTTCTTCACGGTCAATCAATTGGCGCGTGGCCTTCGCGTAAAGATTTCTGCTCTTCTTGCCTGACAAAAATGCTTTCCACATGGCTTTCGGCTCTAAGAACAATCCGGTTGATAGGGCGATGAGATTCATGATGCCTAAGACGGGATAGTGATAAAACGTTCCGGTGCCCAACTCCCAGGCGCTCGTTTTTCCTTCTCCTATTCTGCCAACGCTGTAACGTGTGATAAGATGATGGAAATCATGGTATTTAAGATATTTCCGGCGCGTCTCGATATTTGGCAAGGGAACCAGCATGCAGCCCGTATATACTTTGACGGTGACGAGAATCCTTTTGCCTAAATCGGCGCCGAACCCGTTTTTTCTGTAAAATTGCGATAAGGCTGCGCCCAGACTTTCCGTTTCCATGCTTCAAAGCCCTGTAAGCTGCCGATGAAAAGATTGATTGAGCAATAACAGACCATTTCTTTCCAAGATTGCGTCATGTCTTAATTTATGCAGCGCTCCATGCAGATCTGCCCGCATGCTCTTTCTCGGCGAGCTTCGCGTCCATGCGGTGGATGAGGACGGTGGCGGCTCTTGAGACGTTCCTCAGCATGGCGTCTCTCGGCTCAGGGATGCGGGCGGTGTTCCAGCGGAGCTTTTCGGCGGCGAGTTCCATGGCGAACGCGGCGGAGCCTTTCGGCTTCATGCCTGCGATGTGCCCCGCGAGGAAACCTGCGAACGACGTATCGCCTGCGCCCAGCGTGTTCTTGATTTCACCCGGCTCGATATCGGCGATGCCGACATATTCGAATTTGCGGTTCGGGTGCACGACGACCGCTCCTTCCTTACCGCGCGTGATGAAGGCGACCGCGTCTTTCTTGCGCTCCGGCTTGCCTTCGCGCTGCCTTACCTTATCGCGCTCGGTCAGCGCATCGCTCAATTCCTCCAGCGCGCCTTGAAAATCTTTCTTATAGATGCGCTGCAGCTCTTCGTCGTTGCCGAGCACCACGTCGGCGCTGGTAATCAGCCATTTATAGGTTTCCTCCGGCATATCGGGCTTGAAACGGGCATGGGTGGGAAGCGCCAGCCAGACTTCCTTGTTTTGCTCCCAGCCCACGGTGAGCAGCCGGTTGGGCAACCGGTCGCCCATTTTCTCCCAGAGCGAGCCTTGCACGAAGATGACGTTGGTATCATCGATAACATCATCGGTGACCATCTCGGATTTGAGCATATCCTTCGCGTTGCCGGGATAGGTCGTGATCGTGCGCGAGCCGTCGGGCGCGACGAACACTAGCGAAGTGGCGGATTCGGGCATTGCGGGGAAGGTTTCAGGAATACGTTCGATATCTGCTTCGCTTAAACTTTCGCTGATGGTGGGGTCGAACTTTCCTTCGCCGACGGCGCCGAGGAAGCATACTCTCGCCTTACCTTTCATGAGCTTCGCCAGCGTAGTTAGCGTATTGGCGGAAGAGCCGCCGGGGACGATATTCTCTTCGTGAACCATGCCAAGCTCATGGGCGAGGCCGGAAAGCGCGTCAAGCTGTTCCTTGGAAATGGCCGCCTTTTGCCCGCGCCTGGCTTTTTTCTCTTCGAGAATTTCGTCCAGCTTTGTGTTCAGCAGCTCGTATTTCTGCCGGAAATCCTGACTCTTATGCGCTAATTCTTCCGGCGTTAATAAAGGAATGATGACATCCGCGATAAGGATATCGCTGGAGAGAATATTAACCATGGCCGTCCCTGAATTTTTTTAGATATTAACGGATGGGCGTCCACGAATCAACCTTTGCCGTGCATCAAATACAGAGCGGATAGCGAATTTTCTGACTTCCGGCTGCGTAACCGTCAATTTAGCGTAAGCTTTTAAACATGGAAGTTGACAATGCATATAAGCAGCGCAGGGCTTGGCTTAATCAAGCAGTTTGAAGGATTCTCGGCGAAACCGTACCGCTGCCCCGCCGGGTTGTGGACAATCGGTTACGGGCATACCGCGGGCGTGACGCCGGAAACGCCGCCGGTAACCAGGCAAAAGGCGGAAGAATTGCTGGCCGAGGATGCGCGAATCGCGGAAGCGGCGATTGCCCGCCGCGTGCGTGTGCCGCTGACCCAGTCGCAGTACGATGCGCTTGTTTCCTTCGTATTGAATATCGGCGAATCCCGCTTCGCCGCCAGCCGGTTGCTGCGGCATTTGAATGCGGGAAATTACATTGCCGCCGCGCTGGAATTTAAGCGCTGGGTGCATGCGTCCGGCAAAAGAATGCCCGGCCTCATCGCCCGCCGGCTCGCCGAAACGGTGCTTTTTTGCCGAATCACTCAATAAAATAAGGAATCCCGTTATGGC
>CAYMDD010000171.1:0-4388 GCA_964389045.1 uncultured Rickettsiales bacterium | reverse complement strand
CGTAGAAGCGTAACCCCCCGATGACGCGGTAGGGAATGCCCATGGTCAAAAACCGCTCCTCGAAGCTGCGCGTCTGGAAACCGGCGCGCACCAGGATGGCCATCTGGGACAGCGGCGTGCCCGCGCGCTTAAGCGCCTCGATCTCCTCCGCCACGTAACGCGCCTCCTCCATATCGTCCCACACGGATTTCAGCCGTATTTTTTCCCCCGCCTTCTCCGGCGTCCATAGGGTTTTGCCCAATCGCCCCTTGTTGTTGGCGATCATGGCGGAAGCCGCGGCCAAGATATAGGGCGTGGAGCGGTAATTGCATTCCAGCCGGATAATGGCCGCGCCCGGGAAATCCTTCTCGAAGCGCAGGATATTGCCCACTTCCGCGCCGCGCCAGCTGTAGATCGACTGGTCATCATCGCCCACGCAGCAGATATTGCGGTGGCCAGCGGCGAGCAGCCGGAGCCACAAGTACTGCGCCACGTTGGTGTCCTGGTACTCGTCCACCAGGATGTATTTGAACTTCATGGCGTATTCGCGCAGCACTTCCGGGTGTTCGGCAAACACGGTAAGCATGTGCAAGAGCAGATCGCCGAAATCGCAGGCGTTGACTTGCCGCAGGCGCTCCTGGTAGGCGCGGTAGAATTCCACGCCCCTGCCGCCGATCTGCTGCTTATCGAGGGGTGAGGAGATTTTACCCGGCGTCAGCCCCTGGTCTTTCCATGCCTGGATGACGCTGTGCACCAGCTTGGGCGGCGTGGTTTTCTCGTCGACACGCTTTTCCTGAAGGATGGCCTTGACCAGGCGCAACTGGTCGTCGTCGCTTAAAATGGTGAAGCTGGAGGTAAGCCCGATCCGTTCGGCATGCTTCCTCAGCATCCGCGCGCAGATGGAATGGAATGTCCCCATCCAGGGCAGGATGCCGCCGCGCCGTTCCCGCTCTTCTTCGGGCGCGTCTTTTTTTAGTAGCCCTTCGATGCGCTCGGTCATCTCGCGCGCGGCTTTGTTGGTAAAAGTGACCGCTAAAATTTCACTCGGCCAGGCGCGCCGGTTGAGCAGGATATGCACAATCCGCGTGGTCAGCACACGCGTTTTGCCTGTGCCTGCGCCGGCCAGCACCAACACCGGCCCGTCTATTGTCTCCACCGCCAGGCGCTGCTCAACGTTAAGCGCATCCAGCAAACCATTATCCTCTTTAGGCATCGCCATCGTATCCACTGAAATATCTTCCTATTCTCTTTGCGCGTTCGACTACGGCACCCACGGCCTTTTGCCGCGCGTGTCCGCCGCATATTCCGCTTTCAACTCTCCACCTTCCGTATAAAGCGCCAAGGCGCCTTTAGATGCAAGCGCCGCGCGGTCGATGCGCAGCGGAACGTCCGGGCATTCATGGTCGCGCAGATAGGCCAAGGCCACCACCGCATCTACGTTAGCTTCCGCGCATGCCTGCCGCGCCCCGCGCCAATGCGTAATCACCGCGATGCGTTTGCCCTGCCGGGAAACATGGCATACCTCCTCCGCGCAATCAACCGCGGATGCCTTCTCCTGTGCGAGCCGCGACAGCCAGGCCTGCACCGTAAACCCCCTTGCGCTGCCTTTCATCAATGCGTAGCTTCCGTCCTCCTGGCGCAGCAACGCCTGGCGCGCATCGCCGGAAACAAGCAGAAGCGGCGGACGGTAAAGCGCCATGGTGGAAATCCCCAGAACAATCGCAGCTGCGCCGAAAAGCCGCACGCGCGAACGCCACAGGCACATCCACAACAGCCCCAGCGCCGCCAGCGTAAACCCTGCATCGCTTAAGCGCGGAAGCAAGATGCGCGCATGCGGAAGCGCTGCCATCCAGTGCGACACGGCGACCATGGCACGGATGCCGGTTTCCATCACGGTAAAGCCGATCCCCTCCAGCCCCAGCGGCCACAAAAGGAACGTCAGCACCACCCCCGGCATGATCCAGAACGACGCCAGCGGCGACACCAGCATATTGGCGAGCATGCCCCATAATTGCAGGCGGTTGAAGTGATAGAGCACGAACGGCGTGGTGGCGAGCGCGGCAACGAGAGAAGTCAGCGCCACGGCGAGGAAATAGAGCGGAATGCGGGACAGCCACGGCGCATCCCTGAACGCGACAATCCTGCCGTAGCGCTCGTGCAGCGCGACGATGGCGAGCGTAGCCGCGAAGGAAAGCTGAAAGCTTGCGCTTAAGAACGATTCCGGCCTGAACAGCAGAATCAGCATCGCCGCCCACGCCAGCGCATAAAGGCTGATGCCGCGCCGGTCGAAGAGAACGGCGAGCAGCACGAACGCCACCATCACGTAAGAGCGCTGCGCGGGCACCGGATAGCCTGCGATCAGCAGGTAAAACGTTGCGCACAGCAATGCCGCAGATGCCGCGATTTTCTTGACCGGCAGGCGCAACCCCAAAGACATGGACAAGCACAGCAGCAAACGCACGCTGAAAAACACGATGCCGGAAGCCAGCGCCAGATGCAGCCCCGAAATGGAGAGGATATGGTAAAGGCCGGAATCGCGCATCGATTCGCTTAAACCTTCCGGCACCGCCGTCTGCACGCCGACCGTGATGGCGGCGGCGACCGCTCCTTCCTCCTCTCCCATGCAGGAAAGCATGGCCTCCGCCATGGACAACCGCAGCGCCTCCAATGTGTCGAAGAAAGCGCTTGTCCGGCCATGCGCCTTCACCTCCACCTTCCCGGTGGCATAGCCGGTCGCGCCCAAGCCCTCAAAATACAGATGGCGCGCAAAATCGAACGCCCTCGGCATCGCCGGCGCAGGCAGCGGCAAGAGTGTCGCTTTAAGCGCAACTTCATCCCCGATGGCAAGCGCGGCCTCCTCGGATGCGCGCAGATTCACGCGGATGCGCCTCGGTGTGCCATGCCCGTCAATCCCTTCGATGCTGGGCGCATCCAGCACAATTTTCCGCTCGCCCGCGTGCCCCAGCACAATATCGGCGATGCGCCCCTCCACCTGCCGGTGCTTGACTTCCGCCTTGAGCAGCGGCGTCTCCATCCCTGCCACGCGCAGCTGCGCCGCGGTAAAGCCGAGCGCGGGAATGCCGAAGGCGGCAAGAAGCAGCCACCACGCATTGCGCAGCCGGTAGAGCGCCGCCGCCAGGCTTACGCTTACAGTCAAAGCCGCCGCCCCTGCCCACGGCCACGGCTCGGCAGCCAGCCGGAAATAAAGCGCGATTCCCAGCCCCATCAGCACCGGCATCCATAGAATCAGGCGCTCACGCTCTTTTTGGAGTATGGATAAATGCATACGCCTTACATTTGCCTATTTTTACGCTTCGTGCCATATCACTGTACTTCAAACTCTAAACCCCATAACTTCCGCCACCATGCACGTCGTCACCCGCTTCGCCCCCTCGCCCACCGGATTTCTCCATATCGGAGGCGCGCGCACGGCGCTGTTTAACTGGCTGTTTGCCCGCCGCCACGGCGGCGCGTTCCATTTGCGCATCGAGGACACCGACCGCGCCCGCTCCACGGAAGCCGCCACGCAAGCCATTCTGGACGGGCTTTCCTGGCTGGGGCTGGAATGGGACGGCGAACCGGTTTACCAGTTCGCGCGCGCATCCCGCCATGCGGAAGTGGCCGGACAGATGGTGGAAAACGGCGCAGCGTATTACTGCTATATGACACAAAGTGAAATCGAGGCCGAGCGCGAGAAGGCGAAGCAGGAGAAAAAAATCTGGCGCTATGACGGCAGGTGGCGCGACCGCGACCCGGCGGAAGCGCCAAGCGGCAACCCCCCCGTCATCCGCCTGAAAGCGCCGCTGACGGGAGAGGTGACGATTGACGATGAGGTGCAGGGCACGGTGACGGTGCAAGCCAAGGAGCTGGACGATATGGTGCTCCTGCGCGCCGACAGCACGCCTACCTACATGCTGGCGGTGGTGGTGGACGATCATGACATGGGCATCACCCACGTTATCCGCGGGGACGACCATTTAACCAACGCCTTCCGCCAGGCACTCATCTATCAAGCCATGGATTGGCACATCCCCGCCTTCGCCCATATCCCGTTGATCCATGGCCCGGACGGCGCCAAACTCTCCAAACGCCACGGCGCGCTGGGCGTGGATGCCTACCGCGACTTAGGGTATCTGCCGGAAGCCCTGCGCAACTACCTTCTCCGCCTCGGCTGGGCGCATGGGGACGACGAGATCATCTCCACCGAACAAGCCATCGAATGGTTCGGCCTGGAAGGCGTAGGCCGCTCCCCTTCCCGCTTCGACTTCGCCAAGCTCGAAAATTTAAACGGCCATTACCTCCGCGAAGCCGACGATGCACGGCTGGCTGTCCTGGCAGCAGAGCGCTTGGGCGATATCGGCGCCAGCGCTAAAGAGCGTATCCTCAAAGGCATGCCGGGACTTAAAGCG
>CAYMDD010000170.1:2593-4394 GCA_964389045.1 uncultured Rickettsiales bacterium | reverse complement strand
CTCTTCCTCCGTGACGGTGGCTGCCGTTTTGCCGGTATCGAGATATATGCCCGCATTGTTGATGAGCGCATGCAGCGCAGGCGTCTTATCCTGAAGCGCGGATGCGGCTTGCGCAACGCTTTGCCGGTTGGCCGCATCGAACAGCACGTATTCCGCCCTGATGCCCTGCTTTTCCAGCGCGGCGCATGCGCCTTGCGCCTTCGCCCCATCCCGGCAGCCTAAGACCACGCGCCAACCGGCTTTCCCTAAGCCTTCGGCAATCGCGTAGCCGATGCCTTTGTTGCCGCCGGTGACGAAAGCAGTTTTCCCTTCCTGCATGCTGATCTCCTGATATGGCGATTTTATGCGCATCCGAACACAATCCGGCATGTAAACCCTTTCATGCATAAAGGATCCATACCATGCCGTCTCCCGCACGCTCTTCCGCACCCCCGCCGCAAACGCAAGACCACCAGCCCGGCGATGAGCACAAGATGCACCCCCGCCCGCAGAGCTTTATGGAGAACTATAAGGCGGCGGGCAAGCTCGAAGGCAAAGCGGCGCTAATCACCGGCGGCGATTCGGGGATCGGGCGCGCCGTTTCCATCGGCTATGCGATGGAAGGGGCGGATGTGGCGATTGTTTATCTCGATGAGGACAGGGACGCGGAGGAAACCGCCGAGCACGTGCGCGCCAAGGGCAGGAAATGCCTGCTGATCCGCGGCGATATCGGCGACGTGGAATTCTGCCGCCGGGCGGTGGAGCAGACGGTTAAAGAATTCGGGCGGCTGGACATCCTGGTGAACAACGCCGCCGAGCAGCATGTGCAGGAAAAGCCGGAGAACATCACCCCGGGGCAGTTGGAACGCACCTTCCGCACCAATATCTTCTCGATGTTCTATCTCACGGAAGCAGCCCTGCCGCACATGAAGGAGGGTTCCGCCATTATCAATACTACCTCCGTCACAGCCTATAAGGGCAAGCCAGAGCTGCTGGATTACTCCTCCACCAAGGGCGCGATCGTCTCCTTCACGCGCTCTCTTTCGCAAAGCGTGGCCGAGCGCGGCATCCGCGTCAACGCGGTGGCGCCGGGGCCGATCTGGACGCCGCTGATTCCCGCCAGCTTCGATGCCAAGAAGACGGCGGAGCACGGCAAGCATTCTACCTTGGGCCGCCCCGGCCAGCCGGACGAGGTGGCGCCGAGCTTCATTTTCCTCGCCTGCTCCGATTCCTCCTACATGACCGGGCAGGTGCTGCACCCCAACGGCGGGGAAATCGTCAACGGCTAGCTTCGCTTGCGCCGTTTGAGCAAGCTGGGCTATAACGCCTCCCCATGCATGGCATAATGAAATGGGTGGTCTATACGGGGATGGCCGCACTCGGCGCTTTGGGCGCGGCGAAAGCGGTAAACTATGTCTTTAAATCCGAAGCCATTGAAGAAGCCGAGCGCCGCAAGCTGCCGCAGGAGACGCTCAACAGCTTGAAACACGCGCTGGCGGCGGCATGGGCGTATGAGCGGCTGCGGGATTTCGGTTTCGCGCCGGAGCGCGCGGCAAACATGGTGCATGCGGTGGGCAACGCCAATGAGTGGCAGGAGCATTTCCTGCACAAGCGGATCGACCGCGACCCCACGGAGGAAATCGCCAAAGACCTTTACAACAACGCCGCCGGTATCGCTGCCGCGCAAGCAGGCGAACGCTGCCATGCGCAAGGAGACAGGCGCGCGCGCATCGGCCAAATGGCCGAGCGCGGCCAGCTGCCGGTGACGCGGGACGATGCCAGGCTGCCGCGCTTTTCCGGCGGGGATGCCTCCGATACAAGC
>CAYMDD010000170.1:1041-2583 GCA_964389045.1 uncultured Rickettsiales bacterium | reverse complement strand
CAGCCCGGCATTGGCGATACGGTGGTTTGACGCGAATCGCGCGCGGATCGAGAAGGAACTCCAGACAACGTTGTGCGGGGCGAGCCATCTCTAATGATTGTCATCCCGCACTTGGTGCGGGATCCAAGGCATCCGCACCCGCCAAGCGTGTGGCTCCGGATCCCCGCCCACTTTACATTTAAGATTGGCGGGGATGACACGTAATTATTACTCCACCTCCAGCAGCACCGCGTCGTGGTCGGAATAGGGTTGGGGGATGACGCGCACGCGGCAGCGGTCGGCCAGCCCTTCCGAGACGATGCACAAATCCAGGCAGGCGCGGAACTTGGCGAATTTGAAAGTGGGCAGCAGCGCGTCGTTCAGCACTTTTAAGGGCAGGCCTTGCAGCAGCGGCTCAACCTCGGCAAAACCGCCGAAAATATTGAAGTCGCCCATGATGATCACCTGGCCTTGCGTCTGCTCGACGATTTGGCGCAGATCCAGGAATTGCCTGCGGCGCGTGGCGCGCCGAAGCGCGAAATGGGTGAAAATCAGCGTCAGCTCGTCTTCCAGGCGGAGGATATAGACCAGCCGCTTGGCGCCAATGGAGAGGTAGTGCTTCTTGAATTCCACCCTTGATTTGGCGATGAAACCGTTGCACTTGCCGCCGGCCACGGGGTGGTTGCGCAGGCGGCTTGCCTCGCCGTATTTGTTCTCGATGTCGTAAAAATGGTAGTGCGGGTCGATCAGCGCGTGGATCTGGTTGAAGTAGGCATTGTTAAGCGAGCCTTTGTCCACTTCCAGCAGGCAGCAGACATCCGGCGAATGCTCGGCGATGATTTTCTTCAATCCCGCGATGGATTTGCGCTGCGCCGCGTGGGTGGCATGAAAGTGCCGGTAGGCGAAAAGCAGATGCTGGTGGAGGCTGCCGCTTAGATTGCGGGCATACCCCATGTTGCTCAAGAGAATCCGGCAGCGCATGGGAGGTAGTTCTAAAGCAGATGCTGCACCGGGCGCAAGGCCAGAGACAGGAGCTTTTCCGTAAGTGGACGCTTGAGCCAGCTTTCATAGGTGAGCAGGCGACTCGCCTGCCGATCGTTCTGGAACTGGGCTTTAAGCGCTTCGATCATGCCTGGATTAGAGGTAAACAGGTTCATCTCGCGGTTATGGAAAAAACTTAAACTGTCCAGGTTAGAGCTGCCCACGGCGCAGATCGTGTCATCCACCACCAGTGTTTTGGCGTGCATCATGCTCCGGTGGTAAAGGTATACTTTCCCGCCGCGTTTCAAAAGCTTCCCCGATGCCTGCCGCCCGTAGGTGAGGCACGGCAGGTTACTATGGCAGGAAAGCATCAGCGAAACGTTTACTCCCCGGTCGAGCGCCTGGTACAAAAGCCGGCGGAAGTAGCGCCGCGGCACGAAATAGGGCGTGGTGAGCAAAATTTCCCGTTGAGCCGCATTGAGCGCCGCGATCAACTCTTTGTAAAAGGGGTTCCTGCGCTTGCGGCCTGTGCTCATCACCACCGAATACTCGCCGCTATCGTAGCGCGGCTCGCAGAAGACG
>CAYMDD010000170.1:253-1031 GCA_964389045.1 uncultured Rickettsiales bacterium | reverse complement strand
ATGGCGCCGCTCAACTCGATGTTGGTGTCGCGCCAATCCTCCATTCGCGCGTCGATGCAGACGCCGCCAGTAAAGACGCGCGCGCCGTCTACGATTAAGAGCTTGCTGTGGTTGCGCGGGAAAATCCGGTTGAGATAGGGAAATTTGGGCGGATTGAAGAACAATAGCTCGATGCCCGCTTCCCGCATGCGCGCAGGCCAGGCGGAGAGGAACAGTTCGGCGCTTCCCACCGGGTCGATCAGCAGCCGAACGTTCACGCCTTCCGCGCGCTTTCGGCATAACAGATCGAGGAAGCGCTTGCCCACCGCGTCGGGGCGGAAGATATACTGCTCGCAATCGATCGACCGCTTCGCATCCCGGCATGCCGCGAACATAGCATCCCACGCCGCGCTTACGCCCAGATCGAACCTCCATGCTGTCGTTTGCATTGTTTTTATCGTTTTTTTTGAATGATTAACGCACTGTTCCATAGCAGCCATAAAAATGCGATGGGCATGCTTTCCATATCGCACCTTTACGCTTGAGAGCGTATTTTTACTACAGGCAAGATATTTTATTTAACGCGGAGAACGTCATGAAAACCATCAATTACCAGGAATTGCACGACCTTTGGACGAAACAGGAGAACTACGTGCTGATCGATGTGCGTTCGTTTGAGAAATACGATGCGCAGCACATCCCCGATGCCGACAATATCCCACTCGATGAGCAGGATTTCGAGGAGCTGGTGGAAAAGCGCGTGGTTTCCAAGGAATCGAAGATCATCATCAATTGCGGA
>CAYMDD010000170.1:0-243 GCA_964389045.1 uncultured Rickettsiales bacterium | reverse complement strand
CGCTATCCACCAAGGCCGCGGAGCGGGTGGAGAAAGCCGGTTTCACCAACGTCTACGATTACAAGGGCGGGGTGAAGGATTGGTTTTCGCATGAGGGCGAATCTTCCAAGCGCAGTTCCGCCGCGTAATTCGCTTGCCTGCCCACGCATTACGGCGATAATGGTTTTCCTTTAAAGGAGAGTTATTATGGGCTTGAGCCTTTCGCATCTGCTTTTGTTGCTGGTTATCGTGCTGGTCGTGTTC
>CAYMDD010000169.1:0-4414 GCA_964389045.1 uncultured Rickettsiales bacterium | reverse complement strand
GCGCTGTGGAGGACGTGCCGGAGCGGTGCATGCCGAGGACGAGGAGTTGCATGTTAATAATTGCTGTAATTCAGGAATAAAATTGTGATAGTTTACCGATAACCAGAATGATTGGCACTGTAAATCGCTCGGATGTTTTACTCACTATTAATTATTAAATCCCCTTACGACCCGCAATTTCACATGCGCTGCTTTAACGAAATAGCGCTTGCACTGAAAGAGGCGTTTTATTCACTGGGGCACGAAGCGGCGATTATCCACGATGTCAAGGATGCCAAAGGCACAACGATTGTGCTGACCGGGCGCATACTGCATGAAGTAACCGACCCTTTGCCGGATGATTTGATCGTATACAATTTTGAGCAAATAGACGGGAATGCATCTTTTATCCGTGAGAGCCATCCGTACTTGAATTTTTTGCAACGCTTCCCGGTATGGGATTACTGTTCGAGCAATATCGACGCCTTGGAAAAACTTGGCATATCCAATGTAGTCCGGTGCGATATCGGCTACAGCCCCGGACTTTCCAAAATTGCGCCTGCGGAGCAGGAGGATGTCGATGTGCTTTTCATCGGCACCATGCACAACAGGCGTGAAGCTATATTAAACCAGCTGCGCGAGCGTGGCGTTAAAGTTCATGCGATAACCAACGCATACGGCAAGGCACGCGACGAATGGATTGCACGCAGTAAAATCGTCATCAATATCCACATGCAGCCGGCAAAGGTTTTTGAGATTGCAAGGGTTTCGTATCTGCTGGCCAACCGCAAATGCGTGGTTTCGGAAAAAGGACATGACGACAAACTTGAACAGCAGTTCAACGATGCCGTTATTTTCTGTAATTATGATGAATTAGTCGAGCGGTGTATTTCGCTGCTGGCGGATGATAAGAAACGTAAAGCGCAAGCCGAAAAGGGGTATGAGATATTCAGCCGGTTATCTCAGGCTGTTTTCTTAGAAAAAGCGCTCCAAAAACACACCGAATACCATTCCCTCAAACCGGTTAAGAATTTTAGCAAGAAACCCGGTGCTATATTCGTGGCGATCCCCAGCTTCCGCGACGTGGAGTGTCAGCATACAATCAACGATTTATTCGAAAAAGCCGCTTATCCCGATCGCATCAATATAGGTATCTGCTGGCAGTACGACGAAGAAAACGATCACCATTGTTTTAAAACCGCCTGCACGCATCCCAAGCAAGTCAGGGCCAAGCATTATGATTGCCGCAGCAGCAAAGGCGCGAACTGGGCGCGGGCGGAGGCATTGTCGCTATGGGAGGGGGAGGAGTATACCCTCATCATCGATGCGCATATGCGCTTTGAGCCGAATTGGGATGTACGGCTGATTAATGCGCTGCGCCGGGCGCCCGCGCCGAAGCCGGTGCTGACCTATTGGAGTCCGGGATATGAGCCGCCGAACAAGCGCTTCGATACGTATTTACGGCGCATCTGCCTCAACCGCTTAGGCATGGATGACGATGCGCAGCTGGTGCATTTATGGTGCCACGTAGTGGATGGCAGGGATGAGCGGAACGGCCTTTACGGCTGCCCTTTCATCGTGCAGAATCTGGTATTTGCGCGGAGCGAAGCGTTCCGGGAAGTGCCGATCGATCCGCATATCCTGTTCTGGGGGGATGAGATTAACCACTCCACGCGCCTCTGGACGCACGGCTACGATGTTTTCCAGATGGGCGGCAACGTCGCCTATCACCTATGGCGCAAGCGCGACACCCCGATGATTTCGCAATACGCCGATTCGGGCAAGCCTGCCAACAGGCGCACGCACAAACGGTTGATGCATCTCTTAAAGCTGAAACCCTCCGATAATGCCAATGCGTTGGTCGATATCGAGAAATACCCGTTGGGCGCCGAGCGCTCCATCGAAGATTTCTGGGCGTTCGCAGGAATCGACCTGGTCAAAAAAAGCGCGATGCAACAGGCAAGGGAAGGTTTCTGGAACGTGGGCATTCGCGACCGCTACATTGAGAGTTACGTCAACCGCCTGCCCTATATTTTCGTCGCCATCGCCAGCTACCGCGATGCGGAGACGCACCCGACGGTGGAAGATATGTTCCGCCAGGCGGCGTTTCCGCACCGCATCCGCGTCGGGGTCTGCCAGCAGGTGGATGCGGAGCTGGACAAAGACCACCTCGACATCGCCGCCATCCGGCCTGAGTCGGTGCGCGTCAAGCGCGTGGAGGCCAAGGAAAGCAAGGGGGCGAACTGGGCGCGGGCGGAAGCGCTTTCCTTATGGGAGGGGGAGGAGTATACCTTACTCTGCGACGCCCATATGCGCTTCGAGCCGGGCTGGGACCGCGGGCTGACGGAGGCGCATGCCGAGCTTGCCGATTCGCGCGCGGTGCTCACCTATCTTCCGCCCAGCTATCAGCCGCCGCGCAATCTCTCGCCGCCCAACAACCGCAAGCGGCGCATCCGCGTCAACGGGCTTGGCCATGACGGGGAGGCGCAGCTGGTGCACCTGACCGCCAATATCGTAGGCGATAACGACCCGAGAAACGGGCAGTACTCTTCGCCATTCCTGGTATTCTGCTTCCTCTTCGCGCGCAGCAGCGTGTTCCGGGCATTGCCGATTGACCCGCATATCTTTTTTTGGGGCGATGAAATCACCTACGCCGCGCGCTTGTGGACGCACGGCTATGACGTCTATCAAATGAACGACGCCATCTGCTACCATCAATGGTTCGAGCGCGACAAGTTCGTCAAGCGCGGTTACCGCAACAGCGACCACCCGCGCAACCGGCTTTCGCGCAAGCGGGTGCGGCACCTGCTGAAGCTGGGGCAGACGGCGGAGAAGGAAGCGCTGCAAGGCATCGAGGATTATGCCTTGGGCGATGCGAGGCCGCTGGAGGATTTCTGGGCGTTCGCCGGGATTGACCTCCACAAGAAAACCGTGACACGCGAAGCAAAACAGGGGTTTTGGAATATGGACATCAAAGAGAAATACGCAAAGGCGCAAACGCCTCTCAGCGTGGAAAGCATCGACGTAATCTTCACCGATGGCAATGCGGCGGAGCGCGCGGAATCGTTCAAGGCCTTCCGTGCCGCCGCAACGTTGGCGGAGCGCCTGCACGAGCAAGGCGCAAACGAGGATGAGTCAGGCGAGGGATACGTTTTGCGCATAAGCGCCGCCGCGAGGCTCTTGCCAGGGTGGGACGACGTGCTGATCGCCATGCATAAGCGCTGCCCGGCGGAGACGGCGCTGATTACGGCTGCGCTGCCTTATGCCGCCTCCGAAAGCGAAGCGCTCCAGCAGAAAGCGCCTAGGCTGGCGGTAGCCTCGATTTCTCCGCCGGAGATGGCGCCGCTGCTTGAAATCGCCGCGTTCGTCCCCGAAAAGGGCAAAACGCTCAACGGCCTGTACCCTGCGCCGCTGGTGGGCGGATTGCTGTTCGGGCCGCGCAAGGCCTTCAGCGAGGTGCAGGAAGATCCGCATATGAGTTTAAGCAATGCGGGCATTGCGCTCTCCTCGCGCTTGTGGACGCATGGCTGGGCGCTGTTCCAGCCCGACCGGCCTGTAGCATACGCGCATATCCCTGTGGCGAAGGCCGAAGCAGCGGAGACGCCGCAGCAGCGCAAGCGCCTGCGGCATGTGCTGGGGCTGGAATTGTGCGAGGACGAGGCCGCGCTGAAAGAGCTGGATCTTTACGGGCTTGGCACGCTGCGCGATATCGAGTCGTTCTGGCAGGCGGTGGGTGTGGACGTGGACAAGCGGCTGATCTCCGACCAGGCGCGGGCGGGCGAATGGAAAAAGCTGATGGAGGGGCAGGCGCCGCATTTCACCGCCAACCCGGCATTGCCGCGCATTTTCGTGGCCATCGCCAGTTACCGCGATCCCGACTGCCAGTGGACGGTGAAGAATCTCTTCGACAAGGCGAAATACCCCGAGCGCATCTTCGTCGGCATTCACTGGCAATACATGAAAGACGAAGACGCGGATTGCTTCCAGGTGGAAACCAGGCCGAACCAGGTGCGCATCAAGCACACGGACGCTAAGAAAAGCAAAGGCGCATGCTGGGCGCGGCATGAGATGCAGAAGCTGTGGGGCGGCGAGGAATACGTGCTTCAGATCGATTCGCACATGCGCTTCGAGCCGGGCTGGGACGAAACGCTGATCGACATGTTCGGCCAATGCGGCACGCCGAGGGCGGTTATTTCCTCTTATCCCCCCGGTTTCACGCCCCCCGACCAGCTGGAGCGCGACTGGGTGTACGGCATCGGCGCCAAGGAATTCAACAAAGAGGGCATCTTCACCATGAAGGGCTTCGGCTACCGCGCGAACGCGTTGCCGCCCAAGCCGCCGCTCGGCGCGTTCGTCGGCGCGTGCTTCCTCTTCGGGCCTTCGTCCATCATCCGGGATGTGCCGTACGATCCTTATCTTTATTTCTTCGGAGAGG
>CAYMDD010000168.1:0-4435 GCA_964389045.1 uncultured Rickettsiales bacterium | reverse complement strand
GCGTTGTAAAGCGCATCGTCGGCGCGCTTGATGAGGGAAATAGGCGTATCCGAATCGGCACGGAAATGCGCAGCCCCGACCGATACGGTGATCGCCCCGTAATTCTCGCCGGTATCCTTGCGCTTCAGCTCGCGCTTGGCGATGGCGGCGCGGATCGATTCGGCCACTTTCAAGCCTCCTGCGAGCGGCGTGTTGAACAGGATGACCGCGAATTCCTCGCCGCCGTAGCGGGCAGTAATGTCCTTGCCGCGCACGCATTCCACCATCGAGCGCGCCACGATCTTCAATACCTCGTCGCCGAGCAAATGGCCGAACTTGTCGTTGAACTGCTTGAAATGGTCAATGTCGATCATGAGCAGGCACAAATCCTGCCCTTGCGCTTTGGACGCGGCGAGCGCTTCTTCCAGCATGCGGTCGAACGCTTTGCGGTTATAGACGCCCGTTAGGAAATCGCGCTGCGATTCCTGCGTCACCTGGTCGAGATTCTTGCGCAAATGCTCGATCTCGCGCTTCGATTCGTCGAGCCGCTGGTTGAGCATTTCGCCGCGCTCGGCGATGGTGGCGGAGGCCGCAAGCAGCGCATGCACCGCCTCCTGCACGGTAGGGTCTTCGATGTCGATGGACATCTTCTCCATGTAGCCGCTGATGTCCTGCGTGTAGCTCTCTGTTTCGCTCCCGAAAGAAGAAACGGCGCGCAGGACCTCGCCAAGCAGACGGTTCGCGCTCGCCGCCGCGTCGTTCACGATGCGGCGGTTTTTCTCCGAAACCACGAATTTCTGGTAGAGAAACGCGTTGGTCTGGGGGGTGAACGGCACGCGGTTCTTAATCAGCGCTTCGATTTCCTTGGCCAGCTCCGTCTGCTGCCCGGCGGCGTAATGATACCATACGGCGTAATTCTCCGGCACGGGCGGCACGCCGTGCGCGCCCATCAGCGTCAGCGCCTGCCGCGCCAGGCTCATTTGGGGTTCCAAGCTATCTGTGCCGTCTGTAGTCATAACCTCTAAGCATAGGCACCGAAGGCTTAAGGAGGTGTTAAAACTCAAGATTTCATCACTGGATGCCGAATTTTTGCCGCATGCCATTAACTATCGGTTGAAACGCCGTAAAAATTCTTTATAAGGCATGTCATTCCCCTTTATTTGAAGCTTAATTTAAACAAACGGCCCAACGCCGAAGGAGAAAGCGACCGCTTATGAACGGGTTCAACCCTGCGAAATTCATCCGCGAAGTGCGGCAGGAAGGCGCGAAAGTCACCTGGCCGTCCCGCAAAGAGACGACCGTATCGACCGTGATGGTCATGGTGCTGGTGGTGATTACGGCGGTGTTTTTCCTGATTGTCGATATGATTATCAGCGGCGCGGTGCAGTCGATCTTCGGCATCGCCTCATAAGAAAACCATTACTTGGATAAGGTACTAAAAAACATGACGGCACGTTGGTATATCGTTCACGCCTATTCCGGCTTCGAGAAGAAGGTGGCCGCCGCCATCCGCGAGCAGGCGGCGCAGAAAGGCCTCTCCGATCAGATCGAGGATGTTTTCGTCCCCACCGAGGATGTGACGGAAATCCGCCGCGGCAAGAAAGCCACCGCAGAGCGCAAATTCTTTCCCGGCTATGTGATGGTGAAAATGGCGCTTACCGATGAAAGCTGGCATCTGGTCAAGAACCTGCCCAAAGTCACCGGCTTCCTGGGCGGCGGCGGCAAGGGCAGGCCGCTGCCCATCTCCGATAAGGAGGCCGACGCCATTTTCGCCCAGGTGCGCGAGGGCACTGCCCAGGCCAAGCCCGGCATCAGCTTCGAGGTGGGCGAATCCGTCAAGATCACCGAAGGCCCGTTCGAAGGATTCGTGGGCAGCGTGGAGCAGGTGGACGACGAGAAAACCAGAGTCAAAGTCTCCGTCTCCATCTTCGGACGCGCCACTCCCGTCGATCTGGAATTCGCGCAGCTGGAGAAGGTGGTTTAGCCTGCGCGTACTCCGCGTAGCGCTATAATCAAAAAAGTTTAAAAAACCATTTGCATTGGTGCAAATATCCGTCTATACATCCGCCTCCTTTACGCCGGATTAACCTTCCCGTAAAGCTTGGGAGCCGACCGCCGGAGCCTCCGGTCAGTAAGCGCTAACACCAGATAAACGAAAGCATTTTTAAACATGGCTAAAAAAGTCATCGGCTTTATCAAGCTGCAGATTCCCGCAGGCAAAGCCAATCCGTCGCCGCCCGTCGGCCCTGCGCTCGGCCAGAGAGGCTTGAATATCATGGAATTCTGCAAGGCGTTTAACGCCGCTACCCAGAAGATGGAGCCGGGCGCGCCGATTCCGGTGGTCATCACCGCATTCGCCGACCGTACGTTTACCTTTATCACCCGCAAGCCGCCCGTGTCGCATTTCTTAAAGAAAGCGGCCAAGATCGAAAAAGGTTCGCAGACGCCGGGCAAGGGCGCGACGGTCGCTACTATCGGCATGAACCAGATCCGCGAAATTGCAAAAGAAAAAATGTCCGACATGAATGCTCACGATGTCGAGGCCGCAGCCCAGATGATCCGCGGTTCCGCACTGGCGATGGGCATGAAAGTGGTGGAGGCGGCTTAAAATCATGGCAAAAATTGCAAAAAAGCGCCAGAAACGCCTCGAAACGGTAGACCGCAACAAAGCCTACACCCTTCAGGAAGCAGTGAAGCTCGTGAAATCGAACGCCACTGCCAAATTTGATGAAACCATCGATATCGTGATGAACCTAGGCGTGGATCCCAAGCAGTCCGATCAGCAGGTGCGCGGCATGATTTCGATGCCCAACGGCACCGGCAAATCGGTGCGCGTGGCCGTGTTCGCCAAGGGGGACAAGGCGGAAGACGCCAAGAAAGCCGGCGCGGAGCTGGTCGGCGCGGAGGATTTGTTTGAAAAAATCAGCGGCGGCGAAATGGGCTTCGACCGCGTCATCGCCAGCCCCGATATGATGGCGCTCGTTGGCCGTCTCGGCAAAGTACTCGGTCCCAAAGGCCTGATGCCGAACCCCAAGCTCGGCACCGTGACTCCCAATGTGGGCGAAGCCGTGCGCCAGGCCAAGGCGGGGCAGGTGGAATTCCGCGTCGAGAAAGCGGGCATCGTCCATGCCGGCGTCGGTAAAGCGTCGTTCGGCGAGGAGCAGCTCGCGCAGAATATCGCCGCTTTCGTCGATGCGGTGACCAAGGCCAAGCCCGCGGGCGCAAAGGGCACGTATATCAAGAAAATCGGTCTTTCCTCCACGATGGGTGTGGGCGTGAAAGTAGATCCCGCCACGATTGCGGCGGCGGCTTGAGGGCAAAGACGATGTCAGAATTAAATCCTCCTCCTTCACCGACCATAGATCAATTCAGCCGCTCGATGCCGGTATTCGGGGTTTTAGCGATTGTATTCGGCGGTGCGTCGCTGGTTCCGTTTTTAGGCGTAGTTTCGCCGATCGGGCTGGTTTTGGGCATCATCGCTCTTGCCAAAAAACAGAAGATCACCGGTATTATAGGCACGGCGCTTTCAGTTATCGGCATTGCTACAAGCCCGATTTTATGGGCGTTGGTCATATGCGGAGTCAATCCATCTGCTGAGATGTGCAAGAAAGATTCGAACGTTTCTATGGAACAACTTCAGCGCGATATAAAAGAGAATCAGAAAGCGATGGAGAAATTACAGCGTGATCTACCGCCGCCTAATTCGCCGGCTAATGTAGAAAATTAGGGAATAAATTATGGCACTTACACGCGCACAGAAAGAAGCCCTGGTCGGGGAGGTGAGCGAACGTTTAAGCAACGCTTCCGTGCTGATCCTGGTGCAGAACAAAGGGCTGACGGTGGCCGAGGTGTCGGATTTGCGCGTGAAAATGCGCGCAGCCGGCGCGGGCTATAAAGTCTCCAAGAACCGCCTCACCAAAATCGCCACCAAAGGCACGACCTTCGAGGCGCTTTCCGACAAAATGAAAGGCCCGGTGGCCCTGGCGTACTCGGAAGACCCTATCGCCGCCGCGAAGGTCATGGTGGATTTCGCCAAGACCAACGAAAAAGTCGCCATTGTCGGCGGTGCGTTCGGCGACCGGCTGCTGGACACGGCGGGCGTCGAAGCCCTGGCGAAGATGCCGTCGCTCGATCAGCTGCGCGGCACCATCGTGGGGCTGCTCCAGGCGCCTGCGCAAAAGATTCTCGGCGTGCTGCAAGCGCCCGCCGGCCAGGTGGCGCGCGTGATCGGCGCTTACGCGGCAAAGGAATAGGTTTAACAAATACTATTTTATTTTTTAAGGAGTACTACCAATGGCTGCCAATCTTGCTCAAATCGTTGATAACCTTTCGGCGCTTTCCGTCATGGAAGCAGCCGAGCTTTCCAAAATGCTCGAAGAGAAGTGGGGCGTTTCCGCCGCCGCTCCCGTGGCGATGGCCATGCCTGCCGCTGGCGCCGCCGCTGGCGGTGCTGCTC
>CAYMDD010000167.1:0-4447 GCA_964389045.1 uncultured Rickettsiales bacterium | reverse complement strand
GACCTACGGTGCGGCGGGTTCGGTGGTGGTGCTGCTGGTGTGGGTGTATTACTCGGCGCAAATCCTTTTCTTCGGCACGGAGATCACGCAGATCCACGCCCAGCGCTCCGGGCGCGCGATTGTTCCCAAGGCCAATGCGGAAGCTGCCGCATGAACCTGCGCGAGCCGTTTATGGAGAAAGATGCAGCCAAGGTGCAGGCATTTCTCTGCAGTGTGCCGTTTGCGCTGTTTATCAGCGCGGATGAAAACGGCGAGCCAGTGGCGAGCCATCTGCCGGTGGATTTCGATGCTTCGCGCGGCAGGCACGGCACGCTTGTCGCCCATATCGCCAACGCCAACCCGCACACGCGGCTGATGGCGGAAGCCAAGCCGGTGCTGGCGGTGTTCACCGGCGCGGACGCCTATATTTCCCCTTCCTGGTTCGTCAACCGCGCCAGCGCGCCCACGCAGGCGCATATCACGGTGCATTGCTACGGCAGGCCGAAGCTTATCACGGAGGTGGAGAACATCCGCGCCGTCATGGAGCGGCAAGTCGCCTCGCGCGAGCGCCGCAGGCCGCAGGCGTGGAGTACGGAAGAACTGGGCGAAGCCGGTTATCTGCGACGGCTGAAGAGCATTTCCGGGATTGAGATGGAAATCGACCGTGTGCTGGCAAGCTTCCGGCTGCTGCAGGATGAGGATACGGCTAACATCGCGCCCGCTGTGGAACGGCTGGAAGCGGGCGGCGAAGCGCCGCTTGCGCGATGCATCCGGGCTGCAAACGCCGAGCGCATGCCGTGAGCTATTTCTTAAGCGATAACGGCTGTGGTGTGCATCCGGCCATCATGGAGGCGATGGCCGCCTGCAATGACGGCATGAATTCCCCGTACGGCGCGGATGAATATTCGGCAAAGGCCAGGGCGCGCTTCTGCGAGGTATTCGAAAAAGAAGTAACGGTTGTCTTTATCGGCACGGGCACTGCCGCCAATGCACTGGCATTGTCGCTCTATACCCCTTCTTACGGCGCTATCCTCTGCCATGAGCACGCGCATATCGTGGAAGATGAATGCGGCGCGCCGGGATTTTTTACCGGTGGGGCGCAAACCATCGGCGTGCCGGGCGCGCATGGAAAAATCGATCCGGCGGCGCTGCAGAAGATGATGGAACAGCTTTCCACCACCCTCACCCATCCTTCGGCGCTTTCGCTGACGCAAGCGACCGAAGCGGGCACGGTCTATACACTCAGCGAACTGGATGCGCTTGTCCAGATTGCCAAGGCCGCCAGGCTTGCCGTGCACATGGACGGGGCGCGCTTCGCCAATGCGCTGGTGAGCTTAAACTGCACGCCCGCGGAGATGACATGGAAGCGCGGCGTGGATGCTTTAAGCTTCGGCGCTACCAAAAACGGCTGCATGAATGCCGAGGCATTGGTGCTGTTCGAACCCAGCGCTGCGCTTGAAAGTGCATTACAGCTTCGCCGCAAACAGGCGGGGCATACCGCTTCCAAAATGCGGTTTCTGGCGGCGCAGTTTCTGGCGTATTTCACGGATGACCTTTGGCTCCGCTCCGCCCGCCATGCCAATGCAATGGCAAAGGAGCTGGCGGAGAATCTTGCGCAACATACCGGCCTCGCGCCGGTTCATGCGGTCGAGGCGAATGAAGTGTTCTTGCCTCTTTCCCCATCCGCCGCGCAAGCGCTGAGACATGCGGGATGGCAGTTCTACGATTGGCCGGACGGAAGCTGCCGGTTCGTGACGTCGTTTGCAACGATACCGGAGGATGTCGCGGGTTTTGCTTCTTTCCTATAACGCGGATCCATCAGGAGTGCGGCCAGGCCGGTGCGGGTAAGCAGGCGGAACGGCGAGCGGCGCTTGTCTTTGGGCGTGCGGTTTTCCGCCAGCCGCCTTACCGTGTAGACGGTAAGCAGGCCTGCGAAGGCGCCGATATAGGCGTAGAGCATGCCGGAGCCGCCCAGGTACATCACGAAACCGGCAAGCAGCGGGCCGAAGATGGCGCCGACGCCTTGAGTAAGCTGAAGGCCGGTGCTGGCGCGCACAAAGTGCTGCGGCGAAACGAAATCATTGGCGTGGGCAATGCAGAGCGAATAGAGCGGGTGGAAGCCCGCGCCGAACAATGCCCCGATCAGGACAAGCGATGCGGCGCCGAAGGTTTCCGCCGGCGCGTCCCACAGCGCCATCGAGGTGAGCATGGCGGAGGCGACGGAGATCAGGCTTGCGGCGAGCACGATGACGTAACGGCGGTTGATGCGGTCGGACAATGCGCCGAGCGGCCATTGCGCGATGAGGCCGCCGATCAGGCTCGATGCCATGAACCAGGCCACGGCGTTTTGCGTGAATCCCATGCCAAGCACGAATACCGCCGTCAGTCCCCAGTAGGCTCCGCCCATCAGCCCGGCTACGGCTGCGCCGGTCACGCCCAGGGGCGAAACCTCAAACAGCCGTTTCAGGCTAAACGATTCCGGGGGCTTGATGTTGCTTGGCTGCGCGCTGCGGCTTAACATCAGCGGCACCAGGGCGAGGGAGAGCATGATGGCCGACAGCGAGAACAGCTCGAAGCCCTCCACGGGCGCGGCGAAAAACAGCAATTGCCCGCCGCTCATAGCCAGGAAATTCACGATCATGTAGATGGAAAGGATTTTCCCCCGCGTCCGCTGCTCGCCGATGCTGTTGAGCCAGCTTTCCATGACCGTGTAGAGATTGACCAGGCAAAACCCGTAAACGGCGCGAATGGCGATCCATGCCGCCGGGTGCGGGATGAGCGCGTGCAGCAGCATAATCACGGAGGCCACGGAAGCGCCCGCGGCGAACACGCGGATGTGCCCCACGCGCACGATCAGCCGTGGACAGACGAACGCGCCCGCGATGAAGCCCGCGTAATAGGCGGACATCATGGCGCCGGTGGCGAGGTTGGGATAATGCTCGAACATCGCCCCGCGCGCGGGCAGCAGCACACTCTGCAAGCCGTGGCCTAAGCAGAGAATGGCAAAGCTCGTCAGAAGCGCTGCAACGGATAGCAGCTGGCCTATAACCACGACGCCTGGCCTTTAAGCCAAATGCGGACATGGCCGGGGGAGTGAAACGGGTGGTTTTTCCCGTGCCCGATGCGCTCGGCTGCGCCCCCCAGCTTTCGGCAGGCATCGATGGCGTATACGTCGCTTTCATCGTCGCCCAGAAACACCGGCCTGCGGCCTGCGAACGGCGCGTAATGCATGAACCGCTCCAGCGCCGTGCCTTTGTCGTACCCTTTCTGGATCACCTCATGCACCATTTTCCCCTTAAGCAGCGCCAGGCCGGGATGGGCGTTCACCGCTTTCTGCAGGAACTCGCCGATCGATTTGCCCCATTCCGGCGCCTTGCGGTAATGCACCGAGACGGCGTATTTCTTGTCTTCGACGATAATGCCCGGGTATCTTGCCATTTCTTTGCTTATCGCTTCGGTTAAGGCATGCGGCAACGGTTTTTTTCGCTCCAGGGAAGAAGCGATGCGCCACTCCGCCCCGTGCACGCCGGAGGCGGCAAGGCGCAGCGGCCTGAACAGCGCGTCGATCTCCTTGATCTGCCGCCCGCTGATGACGGCCAGCGCTCCGCCGAGCTTCTCCTGCAAAACGGACAGGCTCGACAGCAGGCTCGGCGGCACCACCACCTGGCCGGGGGTGGGCGCGATGTCAAGCAATGTCCCGTCTATATCAAGAAAAAGCGCGTCGTGCGCGGAACTTAAACGGTATGACATTCCCTTTGCTTTCCTTCGTTGAAACATGCTTGCTGAAGTGCTCCACCCGTGCGCGCTTGCGCAGTTGAGCAGCGTCCTTCAGAATGCTGGCC
The DNA here is from genome assembly GCA_964389045.1 of uncultured Rickettsiales bacterium. GTDB lineage: Bacteria > Pseudomonadota > Alphaproteobacteria > Rickettsiales > SXRF01 > CAYMDD01. The sequence continues at coordinate 626 of CAYMDD010000167.1, read as the reverse complement.
GCCCAATGGTAGACGTTATGATCCCTCACCATGTCTCGCATCAGGCGCATGCGCTCCCGCTGCTCCGCCTCCGGCATGGTGAGCGCGCGGTGCATCGCCTCGGCCATGCCCTTGATGTTGTAAGGGTTTACCAAGAGCGCCTCCAGCAGCTCCTTCGACGCCCCGGCAAACGTGCTCAAAATCAGTACCCCTTTCTTATCGTCGCGCGCGGCGACGAATTCCTTGGCCACCAGGTTCATCCCGTCGTGCAGGCTGCTGACCACGCAGAAATCGGCGGCGCGGAACAGCTCGAACACTTCGCACGGCTCGTGATGCCGCGCCAGCAGCAGGATTGGCTGGTAATGCGCATTGCCGAACTCGCGGTTGACGGCCTCGGCCATTTCCTGCGCCTCCTGCTGGATCGCCTGATAGATGGGCAGGTGGCTGCGCGTGGGCGCCGCCGCCTGGATGAAGGTGAATTTGCCGCACCATTCGGGGTGCAGGCGCAGCAATTCCCCGATGGCCTGGAAACGGTCGATGATCCCTTTGGGGTAGTCGAAGCGCTCCACACCCATGCCGATCATTCCGCCCTCCGGCAAACCGAACCGCCGCCGCGCCGACGACGATCCCCGCGCCTTGGGCGACGA
>CAYMDD010000166.1:1716-4495 GCA_964389045.1 uncultured Rickettsiales bacterium | reverse complement strand
GGCATCGCGGTATCGCTCTATAAAACACGCAACGCGCCAGTGCCGGCGAAGGCAGGTTGATGCAGGCGGCGGTCGCCTTGCTGTTGCGGAGGTGCGAAAACTTATTAGCAAAAAGCGTTCGTAACGCTTTAAGCGCAAACGCCAAGCTACGCCCGAAAACCGGAAGGGTAGGAAAAGGAAAGCCGCTCGAAAGGCCGGAGCGGTTTTTTTTATAGAACTTCCGGCATGAAACAAGGTAATGAAAGACCAATCCACGCCTTCCAGACGACTGGCGGCAGCCCGTTATCAGAGGTGCAGCATGCCCGGCAAGCATAATCCGAAATTCGAGAAAATTGCTTCCTTGTTTTTAAGGGACACGCGCGGTTCGGCGATGGACCGCCTGCGGCAGGACATGGAAAAAGCGTTCGTGCGGCACCCAGAGGAAACGGGGGAGACATACCTGCAGCATCTGCGCTTCACGGCAAAGATGTGCCTGCGCCTTATCTATACGGGCGTTATCCTGATTGTGCACGGCCTGCTGCCGTTCGTCTTTACGCGCACTGCCGGCCTCGAGATCGAGCGTATCTACCGCATCATGAAATCGCGCATCCCGAAGAAACGGCGCGAGGAAATCGATACGGAGCCGGTACGCAGAAAAAGCAAGGCAGCGCCGCGCGGCACGCCTTGCGTTGCTATTATCGGCGGAGGGTTCAGCGGGGCGATGACCCTTGCGCAGCTGGTGCAGCTGGCGGACGGGCCGATGGAGATCGAGTGGATCGAGGAGCGCGCCGAGATGGGGCTGGGCATTGCGTACGGCACCAAAGAGCCGGTGCATCTGCTCAATGTGCGCGCGGAGCGCATGGGCGCATTCGCCGGCCAGCCGGAAGGGTTTTACCTTTGGCTGCAAACGGAGGAGGGGAGGGCGCATCACAAGGCAATCTGGCCGGAGAGGGAGATATCGCCGGAGACATGCGCGCCGCGCGTTTTATATGCGGCGTATCTGCGCGCTATCGTGGCGCAGATCCTGGCGCTGGCATCGCAGAGGAATATCCGTGTGCATACCCGCCGCTCCCGCGTGCGCGACGCCTGGCTGCACGACGCAACCACGCAGCGCCTGACGCTGCTGCTGGACGGGGCGGGCGAAGCGCAGGAGATCGTCACCGATGCGCTGGTGCTGGCCACGGGCAATCTGCCGCCGCGCAGTTTCAGTTTCCAGTCCGGCCTGGTCAGCTCGCGCAAGAGCTACGTGGTCGATATATGGAATACGGACGACGAGGGGAATTTCCCCCACCATGTGAATGAATTTTCGCCGGATACGGAGATTGTGGTGATCGGCACCGGGCTGACGATGGTCGATAGCATTCTGACGCTTAAATCGCGCGGCTACAAGGGCACCATCACCGCCATCTCGCGCAACGGCTGGCTCCCGCTGCCGCATGCGCATGCGCCCGCCTATCCGGCGTGGGACTGGGCGCTGGAGCCTGAATCCGCGCCGCGCACGGCGCTGGAATTGCTGCGCGGGCTTAGGGCGGAGGTGGCACGCGCCAAACGGGAGGGCGTGGACTGGCGGAGCGTAGTGGATTCCATCAGGCCGGTGACGCAAGCCCTATGGAAGCAATTGCCGCTGCGCGAGAAGCGCCGCTTCCTGGATAAGCTATTCACCGCCTGGAATATCCACCGCCACCGCATGGCCGGCGACGTGCACGCGGAATTGCGGGCGATGCAGCAGAGCGGCGCGCTGAAGATCATCGCCGGGAAGATTTACTACGTCGGCTCGGATGCGGACGGGCTGACGGTGGCGTACCGCAAGCGCGGCGCCAACCGGATCGAGACGTTGCGCCCCGCGCTGGTGCTCAACTGCACCGGGCCGGAATACGATATTGCCGCGAGCGACCATGAGCTGCTTAAAAACCTGCGCGACCGAGAGCTGATTACCGTGGGGCCGCTGCGCGTGGGGATCGAGACGACTGCATCCGGGACGGCCAAGGGCAAGGCGCCGGAGGCAATCTTCCCCATCGGCACGCTCCTGGTGGGAGAGCTTCTGGAATGCACTGCCGTGCCGGAGCTTCGGGAGCAGGCGAGCAAGGCTGCGGCCCAAGTGCTCTGCCGCGTGCAGGCGCTGAACGATTCCGAGGGGGTTGAATTTATCCAGGGCGAATGGATTTAAGGGAAGGGGCTTATGGCTGCTGCAATGAACGTATTGGAATTGATCGGTAACACGCCGCTGGTGCGCGCAGGCCACCTGGACACCGGCATGTGCGAGCTGTTCTTAAAGCTCGAAAGCCATAATCCGGGCGGATCGATCAAAGACCGCATCGCCCGCTCGATGATCGAGGCCGCCGAGCGGGAAGGAAAGCTCAAACCCGGCGGCACGCTGGTGGAAGCCACCGCCGGCAATACCGGCCTCGGGCTTGCGCTGGTGGCGAGCCGGAAGGGCTATAAGCTCATCCTCGTCATCCCCGATAAGATGAGCCAGGAGAAGATTTTCCATCTCAAAGCGCTGGGCGCGGAGGTGGTCATGACGCGCTCCGACGTGGGCAAGGGGCATCCTGAGTATTACCAGGATATGGCAGAGCGCATCGCGCGCGAGCAGGGCGGGTTTTATATCAACCAGTTCTCCAATCCCAGTAACCCGACGGCGCATGAAGAAGGCACCGGGCCGGAATTTTTTAATGATACGGCGACCACCGAGATCTACACCGGCGGTGTCGTCGGCAGCGTCAGATGTGTATAAGGCACAGCGCGTAGCGCGCCCAGCTCGGCGCGGATGCGCAGCTCGGCCCCCTGCACGTAGGGCCGC
>CAYMDD010000166.1:0-1706 GCA_964389045.1 uncultured Rickettsiales bacterium | reverse complement strand
GATGGAGGAAAATGTGGATGCCGTCGTCTGCGGCGTCGGCAGCGGCGGCACGCTGACCGGATTGGGACGCTTCTTCGCCCGCGTCTCGCCCGGAACGGAGATGGTACTGGCCGACCCGAAAGGATCGATTCTCGCGCCTTACATCAACGAGGGCGTCATGATCGAGCCGGGGAGTTGGCTGGTGGAGGGCATCGGCGAGGATTTCATTCCCGACAACTGCGATTTGAGCTTCGTGCGCAAGGCTTACACGATTACGGATGCCGAGAGCATCGCCGCCGCGCGGCAATTGCTCAAAAGCGAAGGCGTGCTCTGCGGCTCCTCCTCCGGCACGCTCTTGGCCGCGGCGCTCCGCTATTGCCGCGAGCAGAAGGAGAAAAAACGCGTGGTCACCCTGGTGTGCGATTCGGGCAATAAATACCTCTCCAAGATTTATAACGAGTTCTGGCTCGATGACCATAATTTGGTGGCGCGCGAGGAAACGCACGATCTGCGCGATTTGATTACGCGGCCTTATACCAGGAAGAATGCCGTTACCGTCGCGCCGTCCGACACGCTGCAGGCGGCGTACCGCAAGATGAAGATGTACGACGTGTCGCAGCTTCCCGTGATCGCGGATAACAAGCTGCTCGGACTGATCGACGAGACGGACATTCTGCTCACCGTCACCGGCAACCCTAACGGTTTTACCATCCCCGTCTCCCAGGCGATGGCAAAAAACTTGGTCACCCTGCGCCCGGATAAGGGCATCGAGGAGTTGCTGCCGATATTTGAAAAAGGCATGGTCGCCATCGTTATGGACGGGCAGGAATTCTTAGGGTTGATTACGCCGATCGACCTGCTGCAATACTTACGCAAACGCATAGGGCACGCATGAAAAACGAAAAAGAAATTTCGCGTTGGCGGTTCAACACCCGCGCCATCCATGCCGGGCAGTCCTTCGATGCGGCGACGGGCGCCGTCATCACGCCGATTTACGCCACGTCCACTTATGCGCAATCCGCGCCCGGCGTGCATAAGGGCTACGATTACGGCAGGAGCCACAACCCCACCCGGTTCGCCTACGAGCGCGCCGTGGCGGGGCTGGAGGGGGGCAGCGCCGGGGTCGCGTTCGCCTCCGGCCTGGCCGCCGCCTCCGCGGCGCTGGAGCTGCTCGAAGCCGGCGCGCATGTCATTGCCTCGGACGATCTTTACGGCGGCACGTACCGCCTGTTCGAGCGGGTGCGAAAGCATTCGGCGCAGCTGGAATTCACATACGTGGATATGACCAGGCCGGAGGCGATTGCCGCCGCCGTCACGCCGAAGACGCGCATGCTGTGGGTGGAGACGCCCACCAACCCGTTGCTGAAACTGGTGGATCTGCAAGCGGTGGCCGCCGCGGCGCGAGAGCACGGGCTTATCAGCCTGGCCGACAATACGTTTGCCAGCCCGTGGATTCAGCGGCCTCTGGAATACGGCTTCGACATCGTGCTGCATTCGGCGACCAAGTATTTAAACGGCCATTCCGATATTATCGGCGGGGTGCTGGTGGCGGGAGGCGATGCGGAGATTGCCGAGCGCTTGGGTTTCCTGCAAAACGCCGTCGGCGGCATCGCCGGGCCGTTCGACAGCTTCCTTGCGCATCGCGGCGTGAAAACGCTGGGAATCCGCATGGAGCGCCACTGCGCCAACGCGCTGGCGGTGGCCGCATGGCTGGAGAAGCACCCCAT
>CAYMDD010000165.1:0-4516 GCA_964389045.1 uncultured Rickettsiales bacterium | reverse complement strand
TACCAGAACCGCAGGCCGGATTTTGTGACCACGGTGCTGGACAAGCTGACGAACTGGGAGTTCGTGGAGAAGAATCTGGCGGCATAATTTATATTTTCTTCTCCCTTAAAAGGAAGAGGTAAGAAAATTGTAGGCTTTCTGCTGATGGAAATGGAGTTTCCGCACATACTCCATCGGATCTTTCGGCGTGACAAGAGCGCCTTCCACGCGGTTCAGCCAGTCATAGGCGCGGGTGAGGAGAAAGCGGAGCGCAGCGCCCCGCGCAAGGATGGGAAGAGCTTCTTTTTCTTCGCGTTGCATTACCCTGTTCGCCTGGTATCCCTGGATTAAAGCTTGCGCGCAGTCTTTGCGCATCAGCTGTTTCTCATCAAAACACCATGCATTTAAGATGATAGCCAAATCGTAAGCAAAGAAATCGGTGCAGGCGAAATAGAAATCGATGATGCCGGAAAGATGCGGCTTAAGATGCGTCTCGTCATAAAACACGTTATCGGGAAAAAGATCGGCATGGATAGCGCCTTTCGGCAGCGCTTGCGGCCAATGCGTTTCCAGATAATCCAATTCCTCCCTCATCCCCGCTTGCAGGTTTGGGACGATGGAGTCCAGCCCTTCGCCGATCCTCGCCTCCAACCTGCGCCAGCCCGCAACGGAAAGGGGATTGGCGGGAAGCTGCGCGGAAGCGAGCCGCCCCGCCTCGTGCATGCGCGCCACGGTTTCGCCCAGCAGCTCAATATGGCGCGGCGTCACCCGGCTGGCCGGTCTTCCCGATAGGAAAGTGACGATCACCGCAGGCTTGCCGTTCAGTGCGCGCAGCGCATCGCCTTGTCGGCTGGGCACGGAGAGCGGGCTGGGTACGCCGTATTCGCCGCATTGGTTCATGAAGGCAAGTATGGCGGGCATGTCTTCCGCTTTCACCCGCTTCTCAAATAAAGTGAGGATGAATTTCCCTTGCGTGGTAACTAGCAGGAAATTGCTGTTTTCAATGCCCTCGGCGATAGGCTGGATTTCTTGCAGCTCGCCGATGGAGTAATGCGCTTGCAGGTGGGCTGCGGCTTCGTCGAAGGTAACGGGGGTGTAGACGGCCATAATTCGTTTGTGGTTTGTCGCTGGTAGTCTGTCGTTTAATACGACTAACGACTAACGATCAACTGTTATATCGCCCGTTTCACCAACATCTTCTTGATTTCCGCAATCGCCTTGGCGGGGTTTAGGCCTTTGGGGCAGGTCTGGGCGCAGTTCATGATGGTGTGGCAGCGGTAGAGCTTGAAGGGGTCTTCCACCTCGTCCAGCCGTTCGCCGGTCATCTCGTCGCGGCTGTCGATGATCCATCGGTAGGCGTGGAGCAGCACGGCGGGGCCTAAATACCGGTCGGAATTCCACCAGTAGCTTGGGCAACTCGTCGAGCAGCAGGCGCAGAGGATGCACTCGTAAAGCCCGTCGAGCTTGGCGCGGTCTTCCGGGCTTTGCAGGCGCTCGGCGCTGGGAGAGGCAGGGGTTTCAGTCTGGAGCCAGGGCTTGACAGATTCGTACTGCGCGTAAAAATGGTTCATGTCCGGCACCAGGTCTTTCACCACCTTCATGTGCGGCAGCGGGTAAATGTTCACCTCGCCCTTCACGTCGTCGATGGGTTTGATGCAGGCGAGCGTGTTGGTGCCGTCGATATTCATGGCGCAGGAGCCGCAGATACCCTCGCGGCAGGAGCGGCGAAAGGTGAGCGTGGAATCGACTTCGTCCTTAATTTTAATCAGTGCGTCCAGCACCATCGGGGCGCATGTCTCCATGTCGATTTCGTACTTATCGACGCGGGGGTTTTTCGGCGCGCCTTTCTCGTTCACATCCTCCGGATCCCAGCGATAGACGTTGAATGTCCGGGTGCGTTTCGCGCCCTCGGGGGCTTTGTGTGCGTTACCCTTGCGGATGGTGGAATTGGCAGGAAGGCGAAGTTCGGCCATAACAGCTCACGCGGTAAAGAGATGGGGTTAAAACCGCCCCTTTTATGGCATGACGCTTGTGGAAGATCAACGCCCTAATGGAGCGCCGACAGCGGGCGTTTCACCCGACCTGCCGGTGTGCATGCCGCGGTGCGGACGCTCCGGGGTAGACTGCCGGATATCGGGGCGGCGAAGCATCTGCTCCGCCTCATGCAGCACGCCGGGGATTTCTTCGTTCAGCTTACCCGCAACCGCCTCCAGCAGCGAGACGCGGCGAGTAAGGCTAGCGCCGCCCGGCATGGTCACGGTCACGTCGCGCATCGCGCCGTTCTTGGCGGAAAATGCGCTGCGCGTCGCCAGTATCGCCAGCAGCGCGCTGGCCGCCATGCCGATGCCCTTCTCCGTGGTCATCTTATCATCGGTTTCCGTAAATACATGCCTCTCCTGCAGCTGTTTTTCGCGCACCATGCTGTTGCGCAGGGCGTCCTTCTGCCGTGGATCGCCGATAGCGCCAGCCATGGTCTCAAGCTGATCGTTTCTCCCGCCCGGCGCGCAGTTGGTCAGGTAGAGATCGAACGCATCCTCCAGGCCGGAGGCTTCGAGCGCCGTCATGACCGCCGCCGTGCCAAAGAGCGACGCCTGCAACATATCGCGGCGGGAGACATACCTGTCGGCAGAGCTTAACGCCTGCTTCCTGGCGAATTTCACGACATTGCCGGGCACGGGCAACACCTGCCGTTCAGCTTCGTCCAGCTGACCGGACAGCCACTCGCGCGCAGCTTGACGGTTTTCGTTTTGGGGTTCGAAGGCAGCGCGCGTTTGCTCCAGCATCTTTTTTACCGCTTTCATGCCGCCGCGCTCATGCGCACCTACGACAGCGGCAGCGAAGCTGTTGCCTTGGGCAGCATTTTGCCGCTGCATCTCGATGAAGCCGAAATAAAGCTCGCGGTCGAATATCTGGGCGTCTTTAGAAGAATGGCGCATGCTGTCCTCATCCTGTTGGTTTTAACCAATGGTGGATAAGTTCTACCGCGACCTGAAGAGAACTACAACTGCTAAATTAATGATTATTAACTTTAACCATTTGTATCAAGTCACTGATTACACTAGAAAAAATTTTCTTTCATCGATTCAAAAAAAATCAACGGCTGTTTCCCATTTCCGGCAGCAAGGGCTGCCCGGCCTGTTGCTTGGCATCGATCTCCCGGATTACGGCATTCATGGCCACGAAACGTTCCGCGTTCGAGGGATGGGTGGAACCGCCGTAAATGCCGTCGGGGTCGTAGGCCGACATGCGCCGCCAGAAAAGCTGCGCCTGCCTCAGATCATAGCCCGCCCGCGCGACGATGTAGAGGCCGACGTAATCCGCCTCCTTCTCAAAAGCGATGGAATAGCGCAGGCGCCCCATTTCCGCGCCGAGTCCGGAAAACTCGCTGCCCGTATTCCATCCCCTGGAGGCGGCGAACGCATCCACCAAAGCACCTGCCAATGCACCGCCTAAGCTGTTCATCTGGGTGGATTGCACATGCTTGAGCACATTGTGCGCATATTCATGCGCCACCACCATGGCAAGCTCCGCCTCCGACGCGGTAAAGGCGACCATAGCGGGCGTGACCATCACTTTCTCGCCGTCGGCCCAGGCGTTTACCGGGCCTTTGGTTGCCATGCCGACGTCGAAATAGCATTGCCGCTGCTCTTTTAACATCTGCATGCAGACCGTGTAGCCCGCTTGGATCACCTTCGGCGCGGCAACCCGCAGCCGATTGGAGATTTCGCGCTTGTCATAAGTGGTCAGGAGCGGCTTGCCTTCGCTTTCCGCCGCAAAGCGCGCCTGCTCGCGCTCCTCCTGGGTCAACAGGCCTGTATCAACCTGCGGCGCGCGCGTAACCGGCTGAGAGCAGGCGGTGAGCGCCAACAGGGGGAGAAAAGCAAACCGGTGCATTGGATTCCTTCCATTGATGATGCGACGAAGCATAATTGTACTTACAGGTATTGGATACCAACTTTTAAGGAACACCCGACTAGCTCGTCATCCCTGCGCAGGCGGGGATGACGAGCCGTAGTGTTTAACGCAGCTTACCACGCAAATTAGCACGGCACCTTAAGCCCTTGCCGCTTTTATTCCTCACCGTTTCCAGTATAATAGCAAGCTATGATCCGCCAATTCGAGCTTGTTGAGAAGGTGAAGTCCTACGATCCGGGGGCGGATGAGGATTTGATTAACAAGGCCTATGTCTACGCCATGAAAGCGCATGGCAGCCAGAAGCGCGCATCGGGCGACCCGTATTTCTCCCATCCCGTCGAGGTTGCGTATAACCTCACCCAGTATAAGCTCGACACCTCCTCCATTGTCACCGCCCTCCTTCACGACACGGTAGAGGATACGCCCGTAACGCTGGAGGATATCGAAGAAAATTTCGGAGGCGAAATCAAGGCGCTGGTGGACGGCGTCACCAAGCTGTCCAAGCTCGAGGGCAAATCGGAGAATTTAAAGCAGGCGGAGAACTTCCGCAAGCTGCTGCTGGCTATGAGCGAGGATATCCGCGTGCTGCTGGTCAAGCTTGCCGACCGCCTGCACAACTGTC
>CAYMDD010000164.1:3933-4518 GCA_964389045.1 uncultured Rickettsiales bacterium | reverse complement strand
GATTTATGACGCACCTGCTCTTTCCACGAATCGAACGAGCTGCGCGGAGTGAGCTTGTAGCCGCCCCGTGTTTGCTCTGCCGGTTTTTCCGGGTTGCCTGCCCGGAACACTTCCTCGACAATAGCCTTGCGGAACCAAATGATGTAATCATGGCCTTTCAAGCTGATCGGCACGGCCATAATCCCGCCCGAAAGCTTGCTCAAGTGCGGTACGTCCCGAAAATGCGCAGATGCGTCATCGGTGGAGAGTATAGTATCTTCTTTTCTTCCTTTCAGCCAATCGATAAGCTTAACGACCGTTTCTTGCGGCGGGAGATCGCCGTATTGCAAAATATGCACATACGCTTTCACCACCAGGCCATCGGCATTAAGCGCCTGCATGGCAAGCTCATGCGAATTTTCCATGAGGCTGTCGACACGTGTGTGTTTATCAAGCGAGGCCGATAGGTCGCGCACCAGTTGTTCTCGCCGCGCTTGCGCTTCGTGCTTGGCCAAATCTTCAAGAGTTAAGAGCTGCGCGGAAAAAATATGTCCCACGATCTCGCAGATGTTTCGCGCCGCGTAGGAAACATGATGGGGCGTGCGG
>CAYMDD010000164.1:1321-3923 GCA_964389045.1 uncultured Rickettsiales bacterium | reverse complement strand
ACAATCAGCCCCCACAGCGTACCGTTTTGGATGATGGAGATGGACATCGATGCACGAACGTCGATATTCTCCAGGTATTGAATATGCACCGGCGAAACGCTGCGGAGCACCGACAGGCTTAAGTCAAGCGCAGCGCCGTCTTCCGGCAGAATCGGCGCCGGCTTGTAAGCGGTATCGGCAATCAGGCGCAGGTAATTCTGCATGTAGAGGCGGCGCGCCTGTTCTGGGATATCCAACGAAGGGAAACGCAGGCCTTTGTAGCTCGGCATAAAATCCGCTTTGCTTTCCGCCACCACCTCGCCGTGCCAATCCTTATCGAACCGGTAGAGCTTCACGCGGTCGAATCCGGTGATGTCGCGGATGCTTCCGGTGACGTGGTGGAATATTTCTTCCAGCGTGTGGGACTTGTGTATCCCGATGGCAAAGTTACGCAGCTGGTCGTAGGATTGATTTTCACCCTGAAGGGCAGGCTCCAGCTCCACGATCAGCAAGCCGTCGGATCGATGGGCGACTGCATCGAACGACTTGCCTGCAATTTCAATCACAGCGGATTCTATGGGCTGAAGCGCATTATCGGTTTTAATTTTTTGCAGGCGGTTCAACTGTTCGGCGTCAATGAACTCCGACAGCTTTCGGCCCAAGCATGCCGCAGCATCAATGCCCAAGACATCGCCCGCATTGGCGCTGATCCGTTCGATAGTGCCGTTTTGCGACACCGCAACCAGCATGCCGTGCGGCTGAATGGAGCCAGGGAAGTGGATCGGCTCCGCTGCGCAATGATCGAGTGCTTGTTTCAGTTCGTCCTCACTTAACTGGTGCCGCGGTATAAACATTACAAATGCATCTTCGGAGTTTTAAAAAATTGCGTCAATATGTTGCAAAATAGCGGCGTTTGCCAGCGTTATCTCTGCTCTATTACGGTATCGCAACAAAATTCAATGGGCTGACATAGATATTTAGAACATTTATGCTGGCAGGATGGATTTAAGATATTCAAGAATAGGCCTAAACAAGCGCAATAAGCCGCTTGAGTTTTTCGTTGACGGTACGACGGTCCGGATCCGGATGGCTGCGGAAATAACTGGGGTAAATCGCAATACGGCGCATCTGTTTTTCCACCGGCTGCGCGTCATTATCGCTGAAGAGCAGGAGAAGTTATCGCCATGGCGGGGATGCTGCCAAAAAAAGCAGTGGAGAATTATCAGCGGCAGCTGGACGATATCGAATCGCAAATTAAAGGTTTGCGGATGCCGCTGCAGCAGAAGGGCAAAGAATTATTACGTTCGCCTCTGCGCCGCTTTTAATATAATGGTTCCCCATAGGGCTGATAAAAGCGAACCTGCCAGCACACCCACTTTGACTTCATTTTGCAGAGCTTCGGGAAACGCAAGCAATCCAATAAACAGACTCATGGTAAAGCCAATGCCGGCGATGATCGACACGCCGTAAATATGCAGCCACCCTGCCTGCTCCGGCAGGCGCGCGAAGCCGCTTTTCACGGCAAGCCAGGTCGCACCAAAAATACCGATCTGCTTGCCTAAAAACAGCGCGAGCAGGATGCCGAGCGACAGCGGCTTGAGGATATCGGACAGCGCCATCCCATCGAAATTCACCCCGGCGCTGGTGAAAGCGAAGACAGGCAGGATGATAAAGCCTACCCAGCCGTGCAGGAAATGAATGCAGGTATTTACCGGGGATTGATTTGAGTTTTCTTTACTACGCATTGGGATCATCAACCCTACGATTACCCCGGCCACGGTCGTATGGATGCCGGAGTGATAGAAGCAGAACCACAGGTAAGTACCGATGACGATGTAGGGGGAAATGGCGCTGACACGAAGCCGGTTAAACAGAAAAAGACAGCCAATCCCCGCGGCGGCAAGCCCGAGCGCCATTATATTCAGCGTGCCGCTATAGAAAAATGCGATAATCAGAATCGCGCCCAAATCATCGAAAATAGCGATCGCCAGCAGGAATATCTTCACCGACGCTGGAATTCCGCGCCCGGCCAGCATCAGCACACAAAGCGCAAAGGCAATATCGGTGGCGGACGGGATCGCCCAACCTGCGCGGTATTCAGGAAAAGAGGCGTTCACGCTCAGGAAGATCAGCGCCGGTAACGCCATCCCGCCGACAGCTGCTATCAAGGGAAGGATGATCTGGTCTTTGCGCGACAAAAAGCCTTCCGCCATTTCCCGCTTCAGCTCCAGGCCAACTAGCAGGAAAAACAGCACCATTAGAATATCTTTCACCCATACCTTCAGCGGCTCGGTGGCGATCGCATCGCCATAGCCGAAGGTGACAGGTGTGCCGATCAGCGCCTTATAGTGCGGGTAAAGGCCGGTATTGGCGGCAATCAACGCCAATAGTGCGGCGACGATCATCACGATGCCGCTGGCGGATTCGCGCTCGATAAAGCGGCGGATGAAAGGAGGCAAAGGCAGCATGGGCGCTTTGCTTGAAATGTTTCCCATGATTCTTCCTTTCCATGTTATGGTTGATGATGGTCAAACACGGTAACGAAGATGGCCACGATGCCGAATGACGCGGGCATGGTAATGAACATAAACGTCAATCCCACTTCCGCCGGAAAAGCCACCGC
>CAYMDD010000164.1:0-1311 GCA_964389045.1 uncultured Rickettsiales bacterium | reverse complement strand
CAGCATAGCAGAAGTTCCCAATAAAACATCCGGTTTATGAATGCCGATGTTTCTTTAGGAAATTGGCTACGCTAAACGCGCCAGGGAACGATTACCAGCAACCGGAAAGCATTAGCAATACCGATGATTACTTGTTAACATGATGGCGAACAGCGATTGGGCGGTGAGCGAAAGCCAGTCCATGCCGCTACCATACAAAGCTGTATTCCAGGCCGATCTTGAACGTATGATCGGGCGCATCGCGCGAGATGCCTCCCAGATATCCCACTTCATATTCCAGCGTATCAGCCAGCTTGCCGTACAGCGCCGGGCCGAGGCGGTGATCCTGATCGGCGAAGCCTTGCAGCCGGTGCAGGCTGCCGGTATCGCCGAGATAATCGATGGCGGGCGTTAGCGAATCGTTCAGGCGGTAGCGTATACTCGCACGCAGATCTCCGGCCACGCCATCCTCTGCATCGCTGCCGATTTCCTTTTCTCCGCCGATATTGAGCCGGGTTTCAAAATGCTCGCCCTTATGCCGCAGCAGCAAGCGCGCGGCAACTTCATCCTCTTCTCCGCTTAGATGCGCCTTTTCGTATTGCAGGCGCATGCCGACCGAGAGCGGAAATGCTTCGCTTCGCTTTGCTTGATGAATTGAAACGTATTCTCCCAGCCGGTGACCGCATAGCGTGTGCCTTCGCCCGCTTCGCGTTCAGCGGTGAATTCCATGGCGGTATTCCAGTAATCAGTGGGGCTGTAGCCGATTTCCATCACATGCTCGCGGTAATGGTCATATTGCCGCTGATCGTCGCTTTCCAGCGATATTCCTGCTTCCAGGCTGAACTCACCTTTTTTCACATCCGGCGAGTTGATAGTCAGTACACCGGCAAAAGCAGGCGCGGGCGTGAGCAGCACGGCAAGTAAAAAACGGAGCTTCATTTCTTCATCTTATCCAATTTTTGATGCAGGCTGGTGATCTGCTGCTCGATGCGCACGATAGCATCATGCTCTTCCTGTTCCTCCGCCTGATGCTGGCGCTGCATGGCGTCTACGATGACCGCAATAAACAGGTTTAGCACGGTAAACGTAGCAATTAGGATGTAGGGAATGAAAAACGCAGGTGCGAACGGATGGCTTTGCTTCACCTCGCGCACGATGTCCGGCCAGCCTTCGAGCGTCATGATCTGGAACAGGCTGAAGAGCGACGCCTGGAGCGTGCCGAAGAATTCCGGGTGCGTGGCGCCGAACAGCTTGGTCGCCATCACGGAGAACACATAGAAGATAATCACCAGAATCGCGCCGATGGAGCCGATGCCGGGGATGGCGCCGATC
>CAYMDD010000163.1:857-4562 GCA_964389045.1 uncultured Rickettsiales bacterium | reverse complement strand
GGTCTGCTTCCACCACGAAGCGTGACGGTTCCTCCGTCCCCGATGCCTGTCCGGTGTTTTTGCGCCCCTGCCGCGTGTGGAAGCGGGCGAGCCTTAAGCCTTCTTCGTCCATCACGGGGAAGAAAAACGTCTGCCACGCCTGGTCGCGCGAATCGAGGAAGGCCTGGCGAAGCTGCTGGAACTCGCCTTCCGCGCGGGCGAGCAATTGCCCGTGCCCCAGCTGCTCCAGCATGCGCACATCGCGCTCGCCGACGATATGGCGGAAATCGCTGCCTTTGATTGCGGAATAGAAAAACAGCAGCCCAGAGCCGAAGGCGGGCTTTGGCTGCCTGAGATTGTCCGCCGCCGCTTGCGGGAGGTAAGAAAACAAGGCAGGCTGCGCCGCTTGCGTATACCCGTCTTTTAAGATGGACATCAGCTGGACAATGGCATCCAGGCTGCCCGCAGCTGCCGCAGGAAGGGGTATCTCCACCTCCTGCACGGGCGCAAGCGCGGCCTGGAATTGCACATTCGTGCCGGGCGGGAGCGGTTCAGCCCTATCGAGCCGGATCAGGCCTAACGGCGTCTGTACCAGCGGTTCGGTATTCGCTTCGTTGCCCGTGACCAGGCCGGGCAGGGAAATCGTGGCCGCGATGGCGGCAGCCTGCGGAAGGGAAGATGCCGTCCGCACCAGCGTTTGCAGCGCTTCCAGCTCAAGAGGCGCGAAGGCGTTGATAATGGGAGAAGACGGCAGCGGTATCGCCGACGGCATGGATGGCGGCAGGCTTGCCGCTTGCGCCGGGCTGTGCGTGCTCATCCCGCCGCTTTTCATATAGGCGCTATAGCCCGGCAGGATGGGTACGGCCTCCACCGGCGCGTTCGTTGCGGCATAGGTAGCGGCGGCGGCAGGGGGGGTATTGGCGGTCGGTGCGGTGGAGGCAATCTGGGTTGGAGCCGGGGTGGCGGTATGCGCAGTCGTGGCTGCCGCGGCGGCGGCGGTTGGCGGGGGCGGCGCAGCTGCGGCTGGCGCGGCGGATTTCACCGGCGCTTCCGGCAGCTCGATGCCGGTGAGCTTGAGCGCCAGCCTGGCCGCGGCGGGCAGTAACGCCAGTTGCGCCGCTGGTATATCGGCATGCGGGGCAATCAGCGTGGCGGTCATCGACGCCTGCGGTGGCGATAGAATGGGTTGAGTTGGCACGGTGGCGCGGGTGGCTGCTGTATTTCCTGCGCTGGCAGTAGATGCTTGGTTATCGCGCGTGACCGTTGACCGTACCACCACGTCCTGCGTGTCTTCTTCTGCAGGCGCGAGCGTGGCGAGTTCCGCGGGCGTATGCCCGTCTACCGAGACGATACTGGCGCGGAAATTCCTGCCGCCTGCATCGACGTGCACGGTCACGTCGCTGCCGATCTTTAAGAATAAGTCGCTTTCCATGGTGAAATCCCCCTGCGATGTGCGGAGGATGGGGTTTCCCTTCGGGTCGCGGTTCAGCACGAAGCCTTGCAAAATAGCTCCCGGCGGCAAAACAGTGAGGAAGGACGGCAGCTGCGTGCCCGTCCCCAGCGGCACGCCCGGCGCAACGGGGGCTACGGCTTGCGCGCCGACGGGGGCGAGGGGGGTGAGGGTGACGGCTGCCATACCTACCGCTGCAACAGCTTGATCGCAATCGCCGCCGCATCCGTGGCGGCGGTGGTGTGCGGCGCGAGCGCGATGAGCGAGGACTGGCTGCGGATGCTTTCCTTTACCTTGTTGTCCTTGCGGATGACGCCGATCAGCGGCGGCGATATGCGCAGGAACGTGGTGCAGGCCTTGTTGAGCGACGCCCAGGTTTTCTCGCCTTCCTTCTGGGTTGCGGCCTGGTTGATGACGATGTGCATCTCCGGCGGGCTGCCGTCGGCCAGGCAGAGCTTGATGAAGGCATAGGCGTCCGTGAGGGAGGTCGGCTCGTCCGTCACCACCACCAGGCAGCGCGAGGCGATGGAGGAAAGGAAGCGCACGTAACTCTCCACGCCCGCGCCCAAGTCAATCAGGATCAGGTCGTATTCCTTCTCCAAAGCTTGCAGCTGGGTGGCGACATCAGCCAGCTTGTCGATGGGGATGTTGGCGAGATTGGCCGAGCCGCTGCGCCCCGCGATAATGTCGAACCGTCCCGCCTCATACGGTAGGATAATGTCTTTAAGCTGCGCCTTGCCGTGGATGACGTTGCTTAAGTCCTTGGCGGCAGTGATGCCTAGCTGCACATCCACGTTGGCCAGGCCGATATCCCCGTCGAACAGGAGCACCTTCCGCCCGGAGCGCGCGGCCAGGTGCGCCAGCGTAATCGCCAGCCAGGTTTTCCCCACGCCTCCCTTGCCGGAGGCGACGGCGACGATATTTCCCGATTTGGTCTGGCTCATGATGCGATCCTGTTTTCCTGATTTTTATGTTGCAGCAAAAGCCGCGCCAGCATTGCCGCATCCAGCACCGCCGCCTCGCCTACCACACGGGGGGAGCCGACGCTGTGGCTGAAGGCAAGGCCGCTGGCCTCCGCCGCCGCGAGCAGGCTGCCTAAGCGCCGCGAAGCGTCCAGCCGGGTGACGATGAGCCGTTTGACGGCGGTAAAGGCAAATGCCCGCGCGGCATCGGCGGCCTCCAGGCTGTCCATTCCCGCCTGAAGCGCCAGCACCGGCTCGATGCCGGGGATGGAGGCAAGCTGCCCCATTTCGGCCATGTCGCCTTCCTCCAGCGGATTGCACCCGGCAGTGTCCACCAGCACGGACGTGCCTGCGGGGAGTTCGCCCAGCTTGGTGCGGAGCGCCTGCGGGTTTTCCGCCACCTGCAAGGGGATGGAGAGAATATCCGTAAACGCCGACAGCTGCTCGATGCCGCCGGCTCGCTTGGTGTCCGTAGTAACGACGGCGACCTGCTTCCCCTCCATTACGGCGCGGGTGGCGAGCTTGGCGACGGTGAGTGTTTTCCCTGTGCCCGGCAGGCCGATCAGCATCAGCCGGTAGGAATCGTTATTCAGCGGCAGCGGCAGGAAGGCAAAGCTCGCGGAGAGAATGGAGGTGAGAAGTTTCAACTCCAGCCCCGGTTTCGATGCCGCTCCTGCCAATTTCTGAAGCGCCAGCACCGCACTTAAATCCAGCTGCTCGGCATTGGCGATAATGCGGCGGATGACGCCTTGGGGAACATTGTGGAATTGGAGCAGCGATTCAAGCTCCTTAAACCAGGCTGCCGCCTGCGCCTGTTTCTGCGCCTTGGCGACGGTGTTTTTCAGCTCGAACAATTCCGGCCTTAAATCCTCATCCCGTTCCACGGCGGCGGTGACTTTCACCAGGCCGCTTAATTTTTCGGTATGGGAGGAAAGAATTACGGCCTCTTCTCCAAGCGCCTCCCGCACCATCTTCATAGCGCTCGGCATGTCAGGGGCGGTAAAGGCGCGGAGCCTCATGGCTTGGCCTTGGTGGTATAGCGATGTGGTGGTACGGTGGTATAAATACCTTGCCACTTTACCACCGTATCACCTAGCCACCGCCTCATATCTGCCCCAATGTCTTGATCTTCGCCCGTGAGTGGATTTCGCTCTGGGACATGACCACCGTGCTCGGGCGGAAGCGTTCGATCAGCAGGCGGACATACGGGCGGATGGTGGGGGAGGTGAGCAGCACCGGGGATTCGCCCTGCATCGCCAGCTCATCGAGCTTGGTGCGCACGGCGGTGATGAATTCCTGAATACGGCTAGGGGC
>CAYMDD010000163.1:0-847 GCA_964389045.1 uncultured Rickettsiales bacterium | reverse complement strand
GGGCGAGGGAGAGCGTTTTGTCTTCGCTGGCGCCCGTCAGCGATTCGGCGAAGCTCTGCTCCCAGCCGGGGGAGAGGACGACGAGGGGGATATAGCCCGATTCGGTGGTATTGGCATGGCTGATCTGCCGCGCCAGGCGCACGCGGACGTGCTCGGTAATGGCCGTTAAGCTCTGCGTGGCGCGCGAGATTTCGGCGATGGCCTCGACGATCGTGGAGAGATCGCGCACCGACACCATCTCGCGCAAAAGATTTTGTAGGATGCGCTGCACGCCGGAAACGGAAATCTGCGAAGGGATCGTCTCCGCAATCAGTTTTTGCTGGGTTTTGCCTAAGTCATCCAGCAGCTTCTGCGTCTCCCCGTAGGAGAGCAGCTCGGCCATGTTTTCCTTGATGACTTCCGTCAGATGCGTGGTGATGACGGTGGGGGGATCGACCACCGTGTAATTGCGGAATAGCGCCTCCTCGCGGTAATTCTCCGTCACCCACATGGCGGGCAGGCCGAAGGTCGGCTCCACCGTCTCCTCGCCGGGCAGGGTGATCTTGCCGCCGCTGGGGTTCATGATGAGGAGCATGTCCGGCCTGATTTCGCCGCCCGCCGCGTCGATTTCCTTGACCTTGATGGCATACGCATTGGGCGCCAGCTGCATGTTGTCCTGGATGCGAATGGAGGGGATGACGAAGCCCAGCTCCCGCGCCATCTGGCGGCGGAGCGCCTTGATCTGCTCGGTCAAGCGGTGGCCTTTGTTGTAATTAATGAGCGGCAGCAGCCCATAGCCCAGCTCCAGGCGGAGCGCGTCGATATGCAGGAATTCTGCGGATGTCTCTTCCGGCGCGGGCAACTGCTC
>CAYMDD010000162.1:2249-4586 GCA_964389045.1 uncultured Rickettsiales bacterium | reverse complement strand
CGACCGCGCGGCGGAAGACGGCGCGGATATCTTAAGCCTGGAGGAGCTGGGTTTGTGCGGCTACGAGCGGGGGGACGATTTCTTCTATTCCGACAATGCGGTGACGCGCACGCTTCTCGAAGTCATCGCCGCGCATGCACTAGGCAAAGACCCGCAGCTGATCGTCTCTGTCGGCCATCCGTGGCATCTGGCGGACAAAAACCTCCCCGACCAGCCGGAGCGGCGCAAGCATCCGCTTTATTCCCGGCTCAACAACCTCTTCAACGTGCAGACGCTGATGATGGGCGGCCACATCCTCGCCATGTCCGCCAAGCGGTATCTGTTCAACTATGAGCGCGGCTATGAAAAGCGCCATTTCGAGGAATGGAGCGACCCGCTGGCGGATGTTTACGAAAACGAACACGGAAAAGGCAGGCTGGGCACGATTCGCATCCGCCTGCCCGCATGGCGCTTACCCGATGGCAGCGCCTCCGCGGAACGCATCATTCCGTTCGGAAGCCCGGTGCTCCGCTTCGAAGGCGATGGGGGCATCATGAACCTTGCCCATACCATCTGCGAGGAATACTGGGTCGGCTCCCGCTTCGACGGCACCGGCAGCGGGGCGGATTACGCACGGGACAATCCGCTGGCGCAGATGGCGCGGCATTTCGACATCACCGTCGCGCTCAATCCCAACGCCAGCCCGCCGGTGGCAGGCAAGATCGACAAGCATAAGGAGCTGTGCGAAACCGCATCGCGCTATTGCGGCGTCTTCGTGCACACCGACGGCCTGGGCAGTTCCGGCTCGACCTTCGCACAGTTCGGCAGCCGCCTGATGGCGAAGGACGGCAATATCATCGCCGAAGGCGCGCGCGCGAGCTTTAAGAATATGGCTTACACCAGCCGGATCGTGCAGGTGAATGCGCCGCAGGACAAGGGGCACGCGCCGCATGCCGTCATCGCGCGCCGGTTCCGCCCGAGCCATTCGCCCGGCGCGGCGGACGGCCCCGCGCCGTGGGAGCGTAAGCGGCGCGATTTCGAGGAGGAGCTGCGCAACGAGCTGCTGTGGATATTCGACTATCTGCGCAAGAACCGCATCCACGGCGTGGTGCAGGCGCTCTCCGGCGGCGCGGATTCGGCCTATAACGCGGTGAAAGTGCGGCTGATGGTGGAGCTGGCAGTGGGGGAGCTGGGCGTAGAAGGATTTTTCGACGCCATGCCGCATTTGCGCTTCCGCGATGAGGTGCCTGCCGAGGCGGGGGCTGCCGCCGATGCCATCGTTGCGCGCATGCTCACCTGCGTTTACATGGGAACGGACAACAGCTCGGAAAGGACGCTGCTTGCGGCCAGAACCCTGGTGGAAGGCGGCAAGACTGAAAGCGGCGAGGTGTTTGCGGGTATCGGCGGCGCGTTCCACTTCCGCAACGTGCAGCCTCTATTCGAGCAGTATGCGGAATGTTTCCTGAATGAAAAAGAAGGCGCAGCCGAGGCGCTGCTGCGTAGAAACGCGCTGGCGTATGAGAACATCCAGGCGCGGCTGCGCCAGGCGCTCATCATGATGTTTGCCAATGCGGAAGACAAAATCGCCGTCGCCAACCCCAACCTCGACGAAGGTCGCAACTCCTACGCCACCTGGGGCGGCGATTTGCATGGCGGCATGATTAGCGGCAACGCGCACAAGCCCAAAGCGCGCGAGATGCAGCACTTAAATCTTCTCTACGAGCATGGCCTGCACGGGCTGGCGCCGGTCAAGGCGCTGCACTACGTGCTTCAGAACCGCCCCTCCGCCGAGCTTCAGCCGAAGGACGCGGCAGGCCGCGTCACCCAGTTCGACGAAGACCAGCTGGGCAGGAGCTTCGAGCAGATAAACGTCATCTCTACCTTTATGCTCAACGACCGCCCGCCCGAGCGACAGGAGCGGAAGAACAGCCCCATCGACGTTTTCGAGCGCTGCCGAACGCATCCTGCTTTCGAAAATGACGACATCGAGACGCTGCACGACCGCATCCGCCTGAGCTATGCGCGCTGGGCGCATGCGCAGTTCAAGATCCACGGCAGCCCGGTGGCCGCCACCTACGGCGAGAGCGTCGATCACCAATCCTCGCTGCGCACGCCCAACATCGCTTCGTTCCACCAGCCGGAGCTGGCGCAGCTTACGCTCCACTGCATCGACCTGTGCTGCGCGCGCGATGGACATACGGTCGAAACGCGGATGGGCGAAAGCCTGGATGCGCTGCAATTAAAAGCGCTGCTGGATGAGGGTTTCGGCGAGCGCCTGACCGCCATGCTCCGCACGCCCGAGGCAAAAGACGGCAGGCCGCTCAAGCTCGCAACGCTGCTGGCAAAGCTTCCGCCGCG